>JAURNO010000200.1 GCA_030830145.1 Verrucomicrobiota bacterium | reverse complement strand
GCCAACTTGGTGGATGAATTGCTTGCCTCTCCCAGATTCGGAGAAAGATGGGGCAGGCATTGGTTGGACGTTGCCCGCTACGCGGACACCAAAGGGTATCTTGCGGGTGGAGAAAGCCGGTCGTATCCCTACGCTTACACTTACCGGGATTGGGTTATTAAGGCTTTAAACAAGGATCTCCCCTACGATGAATTTATTCGCAAACAACTTGCGGCGGACTTCATCACTGATCAACCCAACCATACTGATCTTGCCGCACTTGGTTTTCTCACCGTCGGGCCTGTTTTTCTCAACCGCAGACAATTGATCATCGATGACCGAATCGATTTGGTCACTCGTGGACTGATGGGGTTCACCGTTGCCTGCGCCCGGTGCCATGATCATTTCCATGATCCCATCCCCACGGATGATTATTATTCCCTCTATGGAATTTTTGACGCTTCCGATAAGCCTGCAAAGTTCCCATTAATCGGAAAGCCTGACGCAAACTCCACTGCCTACCTTGAATTTAAAAAGAAACTTAATGAACTGCAGGATAAAGTGGATCATTATCTGCAATCCAAACTTGATCTCGTTCAATCCAAAGAAGGCATCGAACAGTATATTAAATTATCACTGGACGCCTATGAAACCAAAAGGAACGACTTTGAAGCCTTGGCAGGCCAGAGAAAGCTCTATCCCAAGTTGGCCAATCGTTGGAGGGATTATCTCAAAGGAAAAGAGAAAGCCGGGCAGAGCTTCCTCAAGCCCTTGCTGGCCTTTGCGAAATCCACGTCACGGGAAGAGCTTTACAAACAATGGAGGTCATCCGAACAAGCTTCCTTCCCATCGTTTTTACGAAAGAAAATCAAGGAAAGCGAAACGGCTGCACTTACCGGCGTCATTTCCTGGCACGCCGATGCATTGCACCATTCGCTGATTGAATCAAAGACTGCCAAGGAAAAAAAAGGGCTCCTCTTCGCCGTTTCGGCCAAGGGTTTTCCAGCCAATATAGAACTGGAAGAAATCGAGAGGTATTTTAGCCAAAAAGATCGCAATCATAAAAACAATCTCCGTAAAAAAGTGGCAACTCATGAAGCCACTCATCCGGGTGCTCCTCCAAGGGCAATGTCACTTGTAGACAAACAAAACATTAAGGAACCTTATGTTTTTTTACGTGGTAATTTTGGTGCCCGTGGAGACCGTGTCCCCCGTCGCTTTCCCGTTGCTCTTTCTCCGAGTGGGGAGGAAAGAAGAAACTACACCAAAGGGAGCGGGCGACTGGAACTGGCTGAATCGATTCTCAATCCATCCAACCCCTTGACATCCCGAGTGATGGCAAACCGAATCTGGAAGCATCTTATTGGAAAAGGGATTGTCTGGACACCCAGTGATTTTGGATTGATGGGAGAAAAAGCAACTCATCCCGAACTACTCGATCATTTGGCCAAATCCTTCATGGAAAATGAATGGAGTGTCAAAAAACTGATTCGGGCCATTGTTTTGAGCAAGACCTACCGGCAAGAATCTCGAAAGCTTCCAATCAAAGATCCTGATAATCTTTATCTGTCCTCAATGAATAGAAAACGGCTGAATTTTGAAGCAATGAGGGATGGTATGCTTCAAGTATCGGGAGAACTCAACTTGACCATGCACGGACCCTCCCAAAAACTACACTCCAAGCCCTACTCAAAAAGAAGAGCAGTTTACGGGTATATTGATCGGCAAAATATTGCCCCGACACTCAACTCCTTTGATTTTGCCAATCCTAACATCCATGCGCCCCAACGGGTTGAAACCACGGTTCCTCAGCAGGCTCTATTCGCATTCAACCATCCGTTTGTAATTGAAAGGTCTGCCACCCTGGCAAAGAAAGCATTCGAATCCACAACCGTCAATCCGTCCTCCCAAGTTGAATTTCTTTACCGCCAAATTCTGTCCCGAGACCCAAGAAAAGAGGAAAGCAAACTAGGGTCCGAATTCCTCGGGCAAGATCCAAAACTTGAAAATCTTGAGGATCTGGCTCAGACTTTACTCGTATCCAATGAATTCTTTTTCACCGACTGATGCTCCCTTTTTCACTTAACTCAAACATTCCCAGAAGGCATTTTCTCTCGAGTTGCGGAATGGGAATGGGTTTGTCCGCACTTGCTCCATTACTCCATGGGCAAGGGAATCCGATGCTTCCCAAAGGCCCTCATTTTGCTCCCAAGGCAAAAAGAGTGATCCATTTGTTCATGAACGGCGGACCGTCTCACGTCGATACTTTCGACCCCAAGCCTGAACTTTCCAAATGGCATGGAAAGGTTCTACCCGACGAGCACCGCTTAAACACCGAACGCAAAACGGGGGCTGCCTACCAGTCCCCCTTTGCATTCAAGCAACACGGTCAATCCGGCTTACCCGTAAGCGACCTGTTTCCACACGTAGCCAAGCATGCCGACGATCTTTGCGTAATAAGATCCATGCGGGCAGACGTGCCCAACCACGAACCATCCCTCATGCTGATGAATTGCGGAGATGGCAGGCTGGTTCGCCCGAGCATGGGTTCCTGGATCACGTACGGCCTGGGGACTGAAAACCAAAACCTCCCCGGTTTCGTGGTCCTCTGCCCGAACGGCTACCCCATCACCGAAACTCAAAATTGGCGTTCCGCTTTCTTGCCCGGCATTTATCAGGGCACCTACGTCAACCCTGCGAAAAAGGCAGAAGAAGCAATCATTCCCAACCTGAAACCGGCTCGATCAAACACACGCCAAGCCAAGCAACTCCAGTTTCTGCAAAAATTAAACCGGGCTCATCAAAACAGCCGGGAAGGCGACGATCGGCTCGATTCCAGGATACGTTCCTTTGAGCTCGCCTACCGCATGCAAATGGAGGCCAGCGATGCTTTCGACGTCACCAAGGAATCGACCAGAGTACGCGAGATGTATGGATCCGGCGTTCATGCCAAACAATGTCTCATGGCTCGTCGTTTGGTTGAACGCGGCGTGAGATTCGTACAGTTATGGCATGGCAAAGACCAACCTTGGGACAGTCACGACCAGATTGAAAAGAACCATCGTCGACTGGCTGAACAATGTGATCAGGCAATCGGCGCTCTGTTGCAGGACCTCAAGGATAGAGGCATGCTTGAGGAAACACTTGTGTTATGGGGCGGAGAATTCGGAAGAACGCCAACCGTTGAATTGCCTTCCGGTGCCAATGCAGGCACCACCTCCGGAAGAGATCACAACCACCACGGGTTTACCATGTGGATGGCCGGAGGAGGGGTCAAACCGGGCTATGTCCATGGAGCCACCGACCCGTTCGGCTTCAAGGCAGTGGAAGACCCCGTTCACGTCCATGACCTGCACGCCACTATGCTCCAACTCCTTGGGTTCGACCACGAACAATTGACTTACCGTTACGCCGGTCGCGACTTCCGCTTGACCGACGTTCACGGCAAGGTAGTCACGCCCTTGATCGCTTGAAAATTTATTTTGCAGGCTCCATCAGGGGCGGCCGGGAAGACCGGAAAAAATATTTTGAATTGATCGAATTTCTATCCACCCACGCCGAGGTTTTGACCGAGCACGTCGGGTTGGAATCCCTTGGAGATAACGGTGAGAAAAACCTAAGTGACGAAGCCATCTATCAACGCGACCTCGAATGGCTTTCGTCTGCCGACGCGGTGGTCGCGGAAGTAACCACTCCCTCGCTCGGAGTAGGTTATGAGATAGGGATTGCCGAAAAGTTGGCAAAACCGATCCTTTGCCTGTTTGATGAAAGCCAAACGGAATTCCGTCTTTCAGCCATGTTGTCGGGCAATGCGAACATTGAAGTTTTTCACTACCATGCCCTCGGCCAGGCTAAAAAAAAGATCACCGATTTTATGGGATCTCTTTAGCGTTCGCTTGGTCGAATAAAATGCAAGTCATCCTATCCATACTGCCGGGGTTTCTTTTCTTACTCTTCATCTGCGGAAGACTCTCTGCATCGGCCGACAAACAGCCCAATATTCTTCTCCTCACCGCAGACGACTTGGGCTGGGATTCCCTCGGGTGCATGGGCAACCAGCTCGAAGGGCTGTCCCCCAACCTGGACCGTCTGGCCTCCGAGGGCTTGTTGATCAAGCACGCCTACATTGCAACTCCCATTTGCGGTCCTTCCAGGCAAGCACTTTACACCGGTCGATTTCCCCAGAGCACGGGCATGTTGGGGCATGGTGCCCAGCCTCCGAACTGGTGGAAGTCGGACAATACAAATACGGACACGCAATCCATCACCAGCCTATTATTGGAAAGCGGATACCTCACCTCAATGATTGGAAAACATGGATCCGATTGGTGCCGCTTCAGCATCCCTCCCCACGGACGAAACGAACAAACCGGAATGGGCAGGGATCCGGAAAAATACCTTCAATTCAGCCGTGATTTTTTTACTCGGGCCAAAAAGGAAGGAAAGCCTTTCTTTCTCTCTGCCAACACGCATGACCCCCATCGCTACTGGGCCAGGCATTCCGACGAGACCTCCGGCTGGATCAAAAACATGATGGGTGACGGCAAGTGGAAACCATTCGCCAACGGCAAACCTTACCCGGATCCCAAAACCCGATTTGATCCCAAAGACTGTCCCGTACCAGCACCCTATCCAAACGAAGCCAAAATTAAGGCAAACCTTACCTCTTATTACGGCTCGGTCAACCGAATGGATCAAGTCGTTGGAGGCATTTTGGACGCATTGAAAGAAAGTGG
>JAURNO010000199.1 GCA_030830145.1 Verrucomicrobiota bacterium | reverse complement strand
TGTCTGATTTGCATCAGAAAAAATTAAAAAGTATTATATCACTTACGTCTGTTGTGTTCGAGGATCCACTCTGCAGCATTCTTTTTTCAAAACTTTGAGGGAATGTAAAATCAAGGGTCGACAAGCCTCGAGGATGACTTTTGATTCTGTGCCATGAAGGTTACGAAATGATTTGGTATTTGATAAAGCTTGCCCTTACGGCGGTCATTATCGTCCTTGTTTCCGAGGTTGCAAAAAAGTTGCCCTTGCTTGGCAGTTTGATTGCTTCTTTGCCTCTGATTTCCGTCTTGGGTATGATCTGGCTATACGGAGAAACGAAGGATATGGAAAAGATAGCTTCCCACTCGGTGGGTACGTTTTGGTACGTGTTGCCTTCCCTTCCTATGTTTTTGGTCATGCCATGGATGATGAGAAAGGGAATCTCCTTTCCTCTTTCCATGTCGGCCGGTATTGCGATTACAGGTGTTCTTTACTTTCTCATGACTCGGGTTCTGGCCAAGTTCGGGATGAATTTATAGTCCGTTTATTATTCCTCGAACCATTCGTCCGTCGGGTCGAAAGCAGGGATTGGAACGTTGATGATTTTCAGTTCACCTACCGCCCGATGCAAACTGTTGGGTGGAATGAGGACTGATGTTCCAGGCTTGAGCGGGATTTTGTCGCCGTCGATTTCAAGGTGGCCGACTCCCTCTAATACATAGTAAATTTCAGTCATCTTCTTGTGGTAGTGAGGACGACTTTCCTTGGAGATTTCCACAAGGTGCATGGAGGCGACCCCGTTGCCGTCTTGGACGAAAGCTCGTTTGGATTGCCCGCAAGGGCAGGGCGTTCCCTTGATTTCATCAAAATCCGCAACAAAATAGTTTTTTTTGTCGTTCATACTAGTTACACTAACCAAAGCCATGGATACTACACGAATGAAATTGAATCGATTGCATGATGTTTTACCAAGGATCTAGGTTTTGGTTGGCGTTGGGAGCGGTGGGTGGAGCCTCATCGGTCTTGCTCGGTGCCTACGGGGCTCATGGATTGGAGGATGTGTTTTCCGAAGTGCCTCGGAAACGGACGGCCTATGGCAATGCGGTCGATTACCAAATGATTCACTCTTTGCTCCTCGTAGTATTGGGTTTCTTCGGGGCGAGGAATGGGCCTGGAAGCAGAATTTTCTTTTTCAATGCTTCTCTTATCGTGCTCTCGATACTCCTTTTTTCAGGCAGCATTTATGTTTGGGTCTTCGGCGGAGGGGATTGGTTACGCAAGTTGACCCCGGTTGGCGGGGTTGGTTTTGTCCTCTCTTGGCTCTTGCTAGCTTTTCAAGTTCGTGTAAGTAATGAGAAGTAATCTTTCGTTATGAATGAAATCTTTTACGGCGGGGGATCAAGCTAATGAGAAACAATTGGAGTAAATTATGAATAAAGTATTGTTGATTTTCATTTGGGTGTTAACGGGACTTTCCGCTTATTGGATCGGTTTGCGCAAAGGATCTTCAAGTTCCGAATCCGTCGCTGAGGTCATCCGTTCCAAGCAAGAAGAGCAAACCTCGCGCCCTGATAAACCTGAGTCGAACCGCGTATCATTCTCAAAGAATCGTCTTCCTGATTCTATTTCCGAACAAGGAGAAGTGGCTCAAGGTTTCGTCCCTTTTTCCGAGGAACGGGAAGAGTCGAGGTTGGGAGGCGACCTCTCCGGCAGGATTCAATCGAGTAATCCCGTCATCCGCATGCAGGCATTCGCCGAACTTTTGGCAAACCCCAGCGAGGAAAGTATTGAAGCCGCCCTCGAGGCTTATAAGAAGTTGCCCGAAGGACCAAGCCGCTTCAGCGAGCTTCGCATGATCGCATTCAGTTGGGCTCAAGTGGATCCAGAAGGCGCAATGAAGTGGACTCAGGAACAGGGGCGAATGGAAAAATACATTGGATCCGGCGCGGTGATGGATTCTTGGTCGAGAAGTGATCCGGAGGGTGCCATTGCGTGGGCCAAAGAGAATTTCGAAGGGGAAGACAATCCTTACTTCATTGGTATTGTGAGCGGGATGTCGGAGACGGATATGGCCGGAGCGACCGAACTGATGACGACAATGCCCTATGGTAGGTCTAGGGGGCGGGCGGCTTCTCTCTTGCTCGAGAGGTCTTGGACCCAGGGAGAGGAAGTGGCTATGAATTGGGCGGAAAATTTGCCCGAAGGCTCGCTTCAAAAATTTGCCTATGGCGAAATTGGGAAAAAAATTGCCAGGGAGGATCTGGGGCGTGCCGTGGATTGGGTCGATGGAATGGATGAGTCCGAGGTCAAAACCCAAGTGGGCGAAGACGTAGCCGAGCGCTGGGCCAGGGAAAACCCTGCCGAAGCAGCGGAATGGGTTGGGCGTATGCCGGAAGGAGAAACTCGTTCGGAAAGCATGGAGGAAGTGGTCAGTCAATGGGCCCGCAAAGACCCGACCGCTACCGCCGAATGGCTCAACCAATTTCCTGCTGGTGAACTTATGGACGAGCCGATCCAGCGTTTTGTCAGGGAGGTGGTCCGGGATGACCCCGAGACGGCTCTGACTTGGGCCGAAGCAATTGTAGACGAGGAACGCAAGGAACGTACGGTTTCGGAAGTCAAGCGGGTGGCCGAACGCATTGCCAAGCAGGCTGAAGCGGCGGAGTCCGGTGAAGCCCCTCCCGAGCAGGAAGGCCAAGGAAGAGGCCCCGGGGGTCGAGGCGGTCGAGGGGGGCCTCCTTTTCTGCAGCCGCGTTGAATTTTTCATGTTTGCGAGAGAAGATCTCTCTCGCGAAGTTTTTCTTTTAGGTGTTTCCTGTATAGATGAAAATCGATTTTTCGAAAGAGGAGTACAGGGCATTGGTCGAGGTTTTTTCCTTAAGCGGAATGGTTCTCGATGCTTACGGCCGGGGCCAAGTTCCTGAAAAGAAAAAATTTTACGAATTGGAACAGAAGATCTATGCTAGTTGCGATGATTTTGGCTCCGGAGATATGATTCGGCGCGATCCGCAAAGCAATGAGTTGGCAAGGAAGTGGAAAGAGAAAACCCCGGAAAGGATGGTCCGGATTTACGACCAGTTTGTGGACGATGCGTTTTGGGAGGAATTGATCATCCGGATGGCCGGACGGGATTTGCAAGCTGAGATGACTTGGGCAGGTGTAGGAGAAGAAGCTCTTGCCGAAGAAAAATGGCAAAAGCGAAAAAACGAACTTGAGCATAAGTATGAGAACGAATTTCGCACTTCCGGCTTAGGTGGACTTGGCCTCCTGCAAAGAGAGGAGGGTAGCAACTGAGGCTTCCCTTCTTCAATCGATCTGTATTCACTCCTGTCTTTTTCTTTGCTTTAGCAAAAAATCTATTATGATGATATCAGTATCATCTCTTCTTAAATGAAGAACGCATTTAGATTTTTTCTCCCCTTAGGCATCCTTCCTTGGATGGGTACTCTCGTGGCTGGAGAAATTGACTTCAACCGGCAAATTCGTCCGATTCTTTCCCAAAACTGTTTTGCTTGTCACGGCTTGGATGAACCGAAGAGCGATCTGCGGTTGGACTTCGCCGAATTTGCCTATGAGGGAGGGAAATCCGGGCTACCTGGCATCGTTCCCGGTAAACCCGAGGAGAGCGAGATCATCGCCCGAATTACGGCTCACGGGGATGATCGAATGCCCGCCAAGGGGAACGCTCTTTCAGCAGAACAGGTCTCTCTTCTCACGCAATGGATTGGAGAGGGTGGTCGCTATGCCGACCATTGGGCCTACGAAAAGCCGTCCCGCCCCCAAGTGCCTCCTGTTATGGTCAAGGGTTTTGTCCGCAATCCCATTGATTCCTTTGTAGTGAAAGGGCTCGCCGAGCGGGGTTGGAAACCGAGTGGACCGGCAGGCAAGGCTATCTGGTTGAGACGGGTGAGCCTCGGATTAATCGGGCTGCCTCCGACCACTGGCGAGCTCGATGATTTTCTTTCCGATCAATCTTCGCAGGCCAAGGAAAAGGTGGTCGATCGTCTGTTGGCTTCCCCCCGTTATGGCGAGCATTGGGCGAGACAATGGTTGGACTTGGCCCGCTACGCCGATTCCAATGGCTTTCAAGCGGATCAATTGCGCGATAGTTGGGCGTTTCGGGACTGGGTGATCGAGGCGATGAACAAGGATATGCCTTTTGATCAATTTACCATCGAACAACTTGCGGGCGATCTTCTGCCGGAGCCGACCGTTTCTCAAAAAATCGCCACCGGCTTTCACCGCACCCCTACCTGTAACGTAGAGGCCGGTGTCCACCCCGAGGAAAACCGGGTCAATCAAGTGTTCGATCGGGTGAACGCAACCGGTCTGACTTGGTTAGGCACGACGCTCGAGTGCGCCCAGTGCCACAGCCATAAGTACGATCCTTTTTCTCACGAGGAATACTTTCAGTTCTTCGCCTTTTTCAATAACACGCCATTGGAAGTTCAAAACAAAAGTGGCAAGGGAGTATCTTATGATTTCTGGGGACCGAAAATGGAGCTTCCGCTTCCTGCGGATAAACAGAAGCAACGGGATACTCTTAATGCTGAGCTTAAGGTTAATAAAGAGGAGTTCACCATCCTAGACAAGGAAGCGAAGCGGGAATACAAGGAGTGGATTCAGCAAAAATTGGAAGTAGCAAAAGAGAAGGAACCTGAGTGGCAGGTGCTTACTCCCACAAGGGCTATTTCGGATGGCGGGGAAAGCTTACAAATCGTTAAGGATGGCAGCCTGCTGGCGGAGGGAAAATCCGGAGACAAGTCTACCTACCAAATCGAAGTATCCATACCCGCAGGAACATGGAAATCATTTCAAATGGAAACCATGCTTCATAAGTCGATGAAACAAAATGGACCAGGTAGAAATACCACCAATGCCAATCCCAATTTCGTACTTACGGAAATGATCGTAAAAGTGGAGGGGGCATCCAAACCATTGAATTTTGGCCGGGTGGTTGCTGATTTTAATCAGGGAGGATTTTTGCCTGAGCAATTGTTTGATGGAAACCTAGACTCTCGAAATGGATGGGCGATTGCTCCGGAATTTGGGAAAGCACATTGGGTACAGGGGGAATTTTCTGAAACATTGGTGTTGGGCAAGGATTCCAAATTACTCATCGAAATGAAACATCTTTATGGAGGAGGGCGCAATGTGGGCCGTCCGCGTTTCTCTCTTTCTACTCATGAGGTTAAACAAAGTGAAGCGGAGAACAAAAGACTTCATGAACTTTTAGCGAAGGAAAAACGGAACGGAAAGGAAAATAAGGAACTGCGGGCAATCTTTGATCATGAAAACCCAAAACTTTTGGCCCTCCAAAAGAGAGTTGCTGATCTTGAGAAATCCTTAAAGAAAGTCACCCCGCCCACCACTTTGGTTATGGTGGAGATGAATGAGACCCGCGAGACCCATGTCATGACGCG
>JAURNO010000198.1 GCA_030830145.1 Verrucomicrobiota bacterium | reverse complement strand
GGGCGTTTTGTCCGGAACCGAACTCAAGTTACGGGCACTTTTGCTCGCCAAGGTTTTTCGAGACTACGAAAACAAACGCCTTGGTATTATGCTGCCCGCCTCGGTTACGGCCAACGTCGCGGTGATGGCAACCCTCCTCGCAGGCAAGGTCCCCGTAATGTTGAACTGGACGGTGGGACGCAAGAACCTCGAGCATGCCCGTTCGGTCGCCCAATTGGACGTCATCATTACTTCCAGCAAGTTTCTCGACAAAGTGGACAACGTCGAGTTTGGAGAAGTGGAGGAGTGCTTCGTCTTCCTCGAACAAATCAGGGACCACCAAATCAACTGGGGAAACAAGTTGATCGCCTTGCTCCAATCAAGAAAGTCCGCGGACGCCCTTTTGCAACGACTCGAACTGGATGAGGTTGAGGAAGACGATCCGGTAGTAATCCTGTTTACCAGCGGTTCGGAATCGGCCCCCAAGGGGGTTCCTCTCTCACAGAAAAACATCCTCAGCAATATTTCGGGAGCAGTTGAGATCTTGGACTTTCACGCCAAAACCGCTTTGTATGGTTTCCTCCCTCCGTTTCATTCCTTTGGGTTTACGATTACCACCGTGCTGCCGATGATCAGCGGCATAAAAGCCGCCTACCACCCCAACCCAACCGAGGGCAGACGCATTGCCCGGGGTTGCCGTTATTACGGCATCACCTTGATGTGTGGAACCCCCACTTTTATCAACGGGGTGTTCAAAGGATCCAAGGCAGGCCAAATGGATACCCTCGAGCACTTCGTCACGGGGGCGGAAAAGCTACCCCAAAGCGTGCTGGAGTTGGTCAAAGGCTTGCCCAATGCGGTCATCCTCGAGGGCTATGGGATTACCGAGTGCGCCCCGGTCATCACGATCAACCGGGCGGACGCCCCCCCCGCAGGCGTGGGCAAACCCCTCCCGGGAATCAAGATCAAGATCGTCGATTTGGATAGTCACGAAGAGCTCAAGACCGGCGATCGAGGACTGATTCTCGTAAATGGTCCGAATGTCTTCAGCCAATACATGGGCGTCGACAAAGACCCTTTTCTCGAACTGGAAAACAAGCGCTGGTACGACACTGGAGATCTCGGGTACTTGAATGAGAAAGGCTTCTTGTTCTTGGCCGGACGGTTGAAACGTTTCGTCAAGATCGCAGGGGAGATGATCAGCCTGCCTGCCATAGAATCAGCCCTGGCCGAACGCTGGCCGGCCAATGATTCCGGAGCCGTCCTAGCCATCGAGGCGATCGAGTCGGAAGACAAGCGTCCGGAACTTTTCCTGCTGGCCTCGGTCAAAATCGATTTGGAAGAAGCCAACAACGTGCTCAAGACGGCTGGGTTCAGTAATTTGTCCAAGCTCAAGAAGCTTATCCAATTGGAGGAGATGCCCCTTTTGGGAACGGGCAAAACCGATTACCAAACGATCAAAAAGATCGTGGCCGAGCACAGCGAGGAATAAGCCCCCTACCCGCTCCAATCAGCTTAGTGCATTTCCACCGAGCAGGCCCCCAGCCCACCCCGGAAGTAACTGAATTTGACGTCCGGATGATCGGCAAGCAGGGACATGGGAACGGTCGAATCCGCCAGACCCTTGGAGATCATCAATGCAGTCAAACGCTGCCCTAGCGGGTTGTCGTGCACCCCGGCCTGCCAAATCGAAACCCGCTCGGCTTTCCAGGTCTCGACCGGGCCCACGGTTACGGCGCGGTCGGGGACGAGCGAAAGGTTTCCACCACCTGAAGTGCGGGCATTCTGAGACAAGGTAATGGGATGCAACTCGACAATTCTCGTTCCCAATTTCCGGTATTCCTCAGGACTCGGGGGTTCGTCTAGGTACGCCCCTTCCCTTTTCAACGGATCGTTGAAGGCCCAGTGTTTGACGTCCCCCTGCCCGCCCTGCATAACCTTGCAGCGCACACCCTCCCATGTGGATGCAAAAGACTCCAGGTCTTCGGTTGGGAAATGAAGATTCTCCTCGGGGATCGGATGCGTGAAGTGATCAAAGCAAAGCTCCCGGTCCGCCCGTTCGAAAGACAAAGGATGTTCCATGGATACCGCTTTCCCATCTTTGCCTATCCATTCGTCCATGCCCCAAAAATGAGCGGAGCTTAAATCAAGGTCTAACTCGTTGACCAATTGAGCGACCAAGGGCAACTGCTCGGTTGGCCCGATCGGGCCACAAATTCCGACCGGATTGTCCGGCGTAGCCTCCTTCCAAGCCGAGACATACTCAAGGGCCTCGGCAAGGTAGAATTCTTCCAGAGTATCGTAAAAAACGACTTCGAACCCTGCTCTGCTCAGTTGCCGAAGATCCTTTTCATTCAGCGTGGCGGCCTCTTGAATGAGCTCGTCCTCCAAGGTCGTGTAATCCCACCATTGGGGGGAAATTTTGGAAAGTTTTCTAGGCATCGGTCTGTTCTTTCGTTTGCCCGAGGGAGTGACGGAAGTCACCAAGGGCGTCTTGCAAGGGATCAAAGTCAGGCTGGGCGCTGAAGCCCATATGGCTATGTCTGCGCCACCCTTCCGCCTGCATGCTTCTCCCGGAAAACTTTCCGACCTCGAGAGACAATTCGTCCATGGTTTGGAGGTAAGAATCCATCCCCTGCGTACGGTCAAGCCACTCCTTCTGGCTGGCATGGGCAGCGAGAGCCTTCCTTTTCGTCTCGTGAACCGAACCGGTATCAATGAGGAAATCCGGAACGACGGGCTGGCGTAACTGGTCGTTCACTTGATGGGGCATGGCACGGTAAACCGCCACCTCTCCTTCCATTT
>JAURNO010000197.1 GCA_030830145.1 Verrucomicrobiota bacterium | reverse complement strand
GATCTACTCTTTTGCCATGAAGCCAACTTCTTTGCCGACTATAATCGTCCCAGCCCGGTTGGCATCAGTTCGCTTTCCCCGCAAGCTTTTGGCTGATGCGGGAGGCAAACCACTCATCTTGAGAACAGCCGAGCGATTACGACTGGAGGTACCCGAATACGATGTTTTTTTTGCCGTCGACGGTCACGAGCTTGCCGAACCTTTGCAAAAAGAGGGGTTCTCAGTTCTCCTGACCGATCCCGAATTATCCTCCGGTACGGATCGAATTGCTCAGGCTAATCAAAGCCTACGACGAAAAAGAATTCTTAATGTTCAGGCGGATGAACCCATGGTTGAACGAAGTCATATTCTTGCTCTTGGCGATGCCTTGAGCAAAGAAGGGGCTTCCATGTCCACCCTTGCCGCTCCCTTCGAACGTGAAGAGGATTTCCTAGACCCGAATCAAGTAAAGGTGGTACTTGATCGGAAAGGCTACGCGATCTATTTTTCAAGGGCCGCCATACCTCATCGAAGAGATCGAGTAGATGAAAGTCGGAGAACCGGGAATAACTTTGGCTTGAAGCACCTCGGTATGTACGGATACGACTCATCTTTCCTCGAATCGTTTTCTACTTGGAAGCAAGGGTTCTTGGAAGAAATCGAAAACCTTGAGCAACTACGGGCTTTGGAAAATGGTTGCCGGATCGGAGTTTCGATCGTGGCAAAAGCGACGATAGGAGTCGATCATCCGGGTGATTTGGATGAATTGGATTTTGCCGATCTTTCGGACTCGTGAATTCCCCAACCATTATTCGCAGGTTTGTCTATCGCGAGCTTTTCACGACCACCCTGCTGGCTACCTCCGTCTTGACTGGAATTCTTCTTTACGGAAATGCCGTCCGTTCTCACGAATCTCTTTTTCAAGCATTGTCTCTGTCACCCGGTCTCTTTTTGGAGCTTCTTGGATTTCTTGTTCCTTATTCGATGATCTACGGCATCCCATTCGGTTTTGCTTTGTCGGTCCTCCTTTGCTTTGGAAGATGGTCCTCGGATAAGGAAATACTAGCCTGTCGTTCTTTGGGCATGAGTATTTGGGATTGGGGTAAACCAGTATTCAGTCTGTCCCTTTTGTTGAGTGCCCTGACTCTTTACTCAAATTTGCAATGGGCTCCGGTGAATCGTGCCAACTTTGACCGAAAGATGGAAGAGGTCTTGTGGACAAATCTCAATTTGGCGTTGGAAAAGGAGGGAGAAATCGAATTTTCCATCGGTGACGATTTAAATGATGAATCCGGGGCGAGTCTAAGAGCTTTGGGTGGAGCAGCGCTTTCCCGAGTTTCCATTTCGGTTGGAGAGATACGAGAAGGAGAATGGGAAAACCTCCGTATTCTGCTTTTCGAGGAGACCGGTGATTTACTCTCCATCGTTCATGCCAAACGGGGCATCGTTGAGAAATCGGAGGAAAAGGCCCGGATCGTACTTGAGCTCAGGGATATCGACGTTGAGTCGGGTGGTAATCAGGAAGAAGGACAGTCATCCGATTTATTTGTTTCCTTCGAAAAGTGGAACCAACCCCTGGTGCTGGATCTCGATGCCAAGGAGGAAACTCTGAATTACAAAAGAATGCCCATTGGCCAACTTTGGAAACTCTCTCGAGAAACCGAAGACAAAGAACTTAAAAGGAAAGCAACTGGTTTGCTTAACAAGAGTTTTTCGCTTGGTTTCTCTCCCTTTTTTCTGTCTTTGGTTTTACTGCCTCTTGCCGTAACCAAAGGCAGGAAGGAATCCATTAGCAACATGGCATTCGGTATCTTCGTCGCAGTTTCTTATTATGGAATCGGAAATCTCTTTGCCAATTCAGCATCTCCTCCGTTACTTTCAACTTTCGGATGGTGGATTCCCAACGCCATTTGCCTATGCTTGGGTTTGCCGCTTCTTTTGCGTTTCGAGAAAACTGGATGACTCATTGCGCATTTAAACTGCTCTATGTGGTTTTTTTCTGCTTTTTATGAAAAAAAATCCAAAAATCAAAAAATTATTTTGAAAAAACTTATAAATTTCATGTATGATTTTTCAATCAGGTGCTAATACCTATAAAGCCCACTAGTAATCAAGACCTTATCATGAAGAAAACGACTTCTTTCCTTTTTGCCTATTTGGCATTTGTATTTTGCCCTCATTTATTCGTTTTCGGTAACGACATAGCAGGTTATTCTGGCAGTGTCACTATTACCATTCCCGCCACTCGCACTGAATCGGGGGTAACCACAAACGCCTCCACCAGCACCCCTATTTACAAAATTGTTAGTGCGGGAGTCTCCGGCGAACCAGTCTTTTCCGGTTTTATTTCGAGCGTCGGCACGAACACCATAAGCTTTGAAAATTCTACGGACGGTGACGGCAATGTCTTTAACCCTTTTGTGACAGGGGCCTTCAAAAGCACTGTTAAGGTACCCATTCTGTCCGCAGTTTTGTCCGGTAATCGGGTCAATTCGATCACCATTGACTATGCAGGAGAAGGATTCAACGACACATGCAGTACCGGAAACGGTCAATTGATCGAGATCGATTATCCGGAAGCTGATGACAACCAGTCCACGGCCACGGCCACGGTCAGTGGAGGCAAGATAACTGGCATCACCATGACGAACAAGGGGGCTGGATACTCGGGGCCACCAAGCGTAACCGTTGTTGGGGGTCCTCATTTTGTGCGTCTCACCGAACCTGGTTCACCCGATGTCGGGCGATTTTTTCTGATTACCGACAACACTTCGAATCAATTGACACTCGACATATCCAAGCTTGCGACGAAGTCGAAATCCAATCCTACGGGAGAAACCTTGGCGAAAGTTTTGCAAACCGACTACTCTGTCGAAATTGTGCCGGCAGCAACAGTGGGTAGTATTCTCGGAAACAGCAAAGCATCTGCAGAAGCAAACGGTTTCAGTACGGGTTTAATTTCATCTTCCGATTTTGTTTATTTGTGGAACGCTAGTGAATTTAGTTACGACCCCCACTTCTTTCTCGGTAGTGACATTGGGACTTTCAAGGCTGGATGGTACAATGTTAACAACATCGGAGCAGGTCATGCGACAGACCAAATTCTTTACCCGGACGAATCTTTCATCGTCGCTAATCGAACGAGTAACGATATTGAATTAACCATCGAAGGTGCCGTTGGCACCACCAATCAAAAGATGTATTTGCCGCCATACCCGCAACAGGCATTGATGAACAATCCTTTTGGTGC
This sequence comes from Verrucomicrobiota bacterium, assembly GCA_030830145.1. Lineage (GTDB taxonomy): Bacteria > Verrucomicrobiota > Verrucomicrobiia > Opitutales > Seribacteraceae > Seribacter. Next base: position 95 of record JAURNO010000197.1, on the reverse strand, counting down.
TGACGTGGTTCTCGGCGAGATTATTCCAGCCGACAACATGGGCACAGAAATATATGATTTTCGACCAAGTGCATCTGATGGAAATACAACCAATG
>JAURNO010000196.1 GCA_030830145.1 Verrucomicrobiota bacterium | reverse complement strand
GCTCGAGTGGGCGGGGAAAAAACCTCTTTTCGGCGTGTGCCTGGGCCATCAATGCATTGGACAAGCCTTTGGTGGGAAAATCGTTCGGGCATCCAAGCTGATGCACGGCAAAACTTCACCCATCAGGCACGATGCGACCGAATTGTTCAAGGATCTACCCTCCCCTCTCATCGCGACCCGCTACCATTCTCTCATCGTGGAATCTTCTTCATTGCCTGATTGCCTTTCCATCACCGCTCATACCGAGGAGGGAGAGATCATGGGACTCAGGCACAAAGAGTTGCCTATTTGGGGTGTTCAGTTCCATCCCGAATCGCTTGCCACCGAAAAAGGAATTATGATCTTGAAGAACTTCTTGGATTTCTGTTAGACATTCTAGTGTGTGGTATATGGAATTCTTGATCATTGATGCGCTGTCCTAAGTGCTCTTCGGATGACTTGAAGGTTCTCGAAACGAGACCCGGCAAGGTTGCTTCCACTCGCAGGCGAAGGGAATGCCTGGAGTGTGGGCACCGTTTTTCGACTATTGAGGAGGTCTTGCATGAAGACCTCGCGGTAGTCAAAAGAGACGGCAGAAGAGAAAGCTTTGATCGAACGAAACTGGCTATGGGCTTGAGGCGAGCGATTGCCAAAAGGCCGATTGACGCCGAGCAAATCAACGCCCTGCTTTCCGAAACCTTGCGTCGTATCGAGAACGAGTTCGACAGTGAAGTGCCAAGTCGGGCGATCGCCGATGCGATTATGCACAGGTTGCGCAAAGTTGATGGGATTGCTTGGCTAAGGTATGCCAGTTTTTACGAGGATTTCATGGAGTTGTCTCGGTTTGCCGAGGAAATCTTGAACTTGGGTGGCGGGAAAAAGGGTGACGAAGACAGCGACTAAAAGAGACGATTATACCAGGCTTCAGAACCTCAATGCCCTCTTCTCGGTCATTGGCAGTTCTTCTACGAATGAAGAGACGCTCCAACTTCAAAGAACTCTTTCCTTCATGAGGGATAATGATGAAGATGCTCAAATGACCGTGAAATCATTCGAGCACTGTATCGAGCAGGTGGTTCGCTTTCATTTCCCCAAGGATAGAAACTTCCCCTTCACTCATTGGAACGCCCGTTGCGTTTCCATCGACCCCCTTTGGGTAAGAGCATCGGTTCTCGAATTCATCCAATCCTTTCAAGGGAACGGGCAAGGTTTGCTCTTGGTTTCGGGCTTGCGCGAATCCTTGCTGAGGGGCGGAAAAAGATGGACAGTCAAAAAAGAGCGGGAATACCAGGAACTCAGGTCTTTTATCGAAGGCTTGGTTATGCGTTACGCAAAAACCGAGCAGAACCTGACCGTTCTCTTCTTTTAGGTTCCGATTCTAGCTGGAATTCTCGGGATAACTGCCGAGATATTTAACGAAAGAAGAGCTCTTTTCCAATTCCTTCATCGCCTCCATTACTTTTTCGTCCTCACGGTGCCCGATGAAATCGACGAAGAAATAATAATCCCACTTCTTTTTGCCACTGGGGCGGGATTCGATTTTGCAGAGATTCAAATCTCGTTCGGAAAAGGGCTTCAAGGCATTTTGCAAAGCCCCGATCTGGTCGGAAAGAGAGAGGACCAGACTTGTCCGGTAGACGACTTCATCCCTCTTCGGCAACGATTTGCGGGCCACCACGAGAAAACGAGTCGTATTGTTCTTCCGATCTTGAATTCCTTCCGCCTGCATGGGCACCTCATTGAGACTCCCCGCCAATTTCCCGGCAATGGCTCCGCTTGCCTTTCTCTTTTTGCATTCTAACACCGCCTCCGCAGTACTTGAAACTGGTACCAACCGGGCCTTGGGCAAATTTCGTCTCAACCATTCGCCACACTGAGCCAGAGCCTGATCCTTGGACAGAACTTCCTCGATATCGTCAAGAGGGGAAGGACTGAGAAGGCAATGCTCCACCTTGAGATAAACCTGAGCGACAATGTTCAGTTCGGTATCGGCCAACAAATCCAGGGAGCGGTTCACCGCGCCTTCGGTCGAGTTTTCGATTGGAACTACGCCATAGTCGCATTCCCCTTGTTCGACGGCCTGAAAGACATCGGGGATGTCAGGCAAGGGGCGGTACGAAAGAGTCGCCCCGAAATTCTTGACTGCCGCTTGATGTGTGTAGGTTGCCTCGGGTCCGAGAAAGCCAATGACCAAGGATTTCTCCAAGGCAATCGAAGCGGAAATCACTTCTCGGTAAATCGTCCGAAGGGAATCCGCCTGCATGGGACCCGAGTTGAGTGCCCGGAGCTTCTCGAAAACTTGTTCTTCGCGGGCTGGATCATATGGATCCACACCCAACTTATCCTTGATCCGACCAATTTCAACGGCGGCTTGAACGCGTTGATTGAGCAGACGAACGATTTGAGAGTCGATCTCGTCGATTTCATCCCTTAGGGACTCTAGTGTGTGTTTTTCCAAAAAAGAAGATTGCGAATCAAGAAGATTAGGATTGTTTTCGCAAGTCTTTATGCAACATGAAAGTTTAAAACCGTTCAATCTTACCTAATTTATGACACCTAGCTGCAACCGTAATTTCTCTTCCATCGTAGTTGATGGAGATGACCGCGCTCCCAATCGTTCGATGCTTCGGGCGGTGGGTTTCGAGGACGAGGATTTTGAAAAACCCCAAGTCGCCGTGTGCTCCGCCTGGAGTATGGTCACCCCGTGCAACTCCCATTTGGATGAATTGGGCAAGGCTTCCGTTGAGGGAGTCGATCAGTCGGGAGGCAAGGCGGTTCCTTTTGGAACCATCACCGTATCGGATGGAATCAGCATGGGAACGCCGGGAATGAGATATTCCTTGGTCTCAAGAGAAGTCATAGCCGATTCGATTGAAACCGTTGTAGGAGCCGAGGGGATGGATGGGGTCTTGACAATCGGTGGTTGTGACAAAAACATGCCTGCCTGCCTCATTGCTTTGGCCCGTCTCGACAGACCGGGAATTTTCGTCTACGGAGGAACCATTCTTCCGGGCATCCACAAAGAGAAGAATTTGGATATCGTTTCCGTCTTCGAGGCCGTCGGTTCTCATGCATCCGGTGCAATGGAACGTGAGGAACTCATGGAAATAGAAAAAAAGGCCATACCCGGACCAGGTTCCT
>JAURNO010000195.1 GCA_030830145.1 Verrucomicrobiota bacterium | reverse complement strand
TATGATGAACGAACGAACTTCAATAAGAATTAGCCGCTAGAAAAATGATCCGCAAAAGCCTTTTTCTGATCATTCCTATCGTCGCCATCGTCTCGGTCATTTTGCTTTTTCAAAATGAATGGAAAACCGAGGCCTTTGTTACACAGGTTCGGATCGGGGACATAACAGACTCCGTCAGCGGCAATGTTCGTGTTCTTGCAGAGTCCAGTTACGAATTACGATCAAGAACACAAGGTACGGTCACGAGGGTGGCTTTACTTCCCTTCGGAAAAATGATCAAGGTTGATGCGAATCAAACTCTAGTCCAATTGGATACCGTTGACTTGCAACGTCAACTCCGGCAAACCCTCCTTTCCAAAAAGAATTACGACGCGAGAAAAAATATGACCCAACCGACTGCCATTCAGTTGGAGTTGGAGAACAAGCAACTAGAGGACCTCGTTATTCTCGCTGGTGAAAGAAAGATTTCCTCCTTTGACTTGGAAAAGAAAAAGAACCTGGTTCAAAAACTACGAGCCCAACTTAAACAGGAAAAACTAGAAATCGACGAGGAAGGTAACAGGCTCCAAACGACTTTGGAAAACCTCGAAGCGGCATTACAAAAAACGATCGTCAAAAGCCCCATCAGTGGCGAATTCGTAACCTCATCGGTTGCTCCCGGTGACATTGTCTTCGCAGGACAATCCCTTGGTCGTATTCATTCTCACTCCCGTATAATCGAAGTGTCCCTCAACGAAGAAGATTATGCCGGAATGAAGGAAGGATTGCCTGCAGGCGTCAGTCTATTTTCTTTTGGAAGCAGGGTATTCAATGCCAAAGTCGATCGACTTTCTTCGCTCGTCGAACCCAATACCGGTCGAAGGAAATTATACCTCAAACTTGACGTGGACCAAAAACTTCCGACCGGAGGAGCAGGACGAGCGGAAATCATAAAAACGGTACGAGAAAAGGTTCTCATCATACCACGTAAAGCCTTGGTCGGAAACTCCGTGTTCATTGAAAAAAATGGGGTAGTTGAAATTCGTGAGGTTGATACTGGGGCTAGAAACTTGAAAGAGGTAGAAATATTGAGAGGCTTGAAAAAAGGAGAACGAGTGATTACCCGAACTCCCCATCTCTTTCGTGCCGGTCAAAGTGTCAAGAGCTCACTTGCTGACTCTTCAATCAAGTAACCAACCCGATCCAACTTTGAGTTTGATTACTCTACAACTTGCCATTCGATTTGTCTTCGCCCGGAAGCGGGCAATGTCGATGAGCTTATTGGGCATCGTATTCGGCATTGCTTTCTTTGTCGTGACTCAAGCTCAAACATCCGGTTTCGAGGTTTTCTTTATCCGAACGATTCTTGGAACGAATGGAGCGATTCGAGTTTCCGACAAATTTCAGGACATGGATGGTACGGTAAGCAAAGTTTCATATAACGGAAGCGAAAGCTTTTTATTCTCTTCTCGGGAAAACGCACGATATATAGAAGGTATCGAATACCCTCGACTCGTTCGCGAAGCTTTGCGGGAATTCCACGAAGTGTCGGGAATATCGGAAATCATTGAAGGCAGCGCCATACTGGACTCTGGAGCAAGGAAACATACCGTTCAAATTCACGGACTTCGAATCAAGGACCACATCATGGTCTCGGAATTGCAAAACCAATTGATCCAAGGGAGCATTGATATGCTGGATACAGATCGGTCCGGGGTTCTTCTAGGCAGTAGTCTGGCCGAACGCCTTAGACTCTCACAAGGGGATAGGGTTTCTCTCATTGGAGGAGCCGAAAACCAGCAATTACGAGTCGCTGGAATCTTCGAGACAGGAGACAGCCAGATTGACAAAACCCGAATCTACCTTGATTTGTCGACCGCTCGATCCTTTATTGGAAAACCATTCGGCGGATCTATTTTTCAGGTTTCGATTCAAGCCCCCGAACAAGCACCCGAATTAGCAGCTCAAATGCAAGAAACTCTTGGCCACAGAGTAGTCGGTTGGCAAGAACGAGAAAAAGTTTGGCTCGAAGTGTTCAAGGCTCTTCGACTTTCCTCTGCCATAACGGTTTCAAGTATCCTGTTACTTTCCGGCTTAGGCATGTTCAACGTATTTGCGATCATGGTCATCGAGAAAAACCGTGACATCGCAATCCTGCGCTCCATCGGTTTTACGCCTCGGGACATTTCAGCAGTCTTCTTGTGGCAAGGCACAATTGTACTGATAGGCGGTATAATCCTCGGAAGTCTGACAGGTTTTCTGGCGACCTACGGAATTTCTAAGATCCCTTTGAGAATTCGGGGAATCTTCTCGACCGATAGCTTTGTCGTAAACTGGGACCTGTCTCACTATATGTGGGCCATAGCGATTGCGACTGTTTTCGTAAGCGTCGCAAGTTGGATACCTGCTCGTAGAGCAGCCAAGATCGAGCCTGCCAAAATAATAAGGGAAAGCCTGTGACCAAAGAAAGCTCGAATACCAACGACATCCTCATTAGGGCTGAACAGCTCAAGCATTCCTTTATTGAAGGGGAATCAAAGGTGCAAGCTCTTCGGGGCGTATCCTTTGAGGCCAAGAGTAGGGAGGTTACGGCTATCGTGGGTCAATCCGGTTGCGGAAAGAGTACACTACTGTACCTTCTCGGCTTGCTCGACCGTCCCGAATCGGGCGAAATCCACCTCAAAGGCCGCCCTATGGCACAGGCTACGGATGAAGAGAGAACAGCCCTGCGCAATGAATCCATTGGGTTCGTCTTTCAGTTTCACTTCCTCATCAAGGAGCTCACCGCCCGTGAAAACGTGGCCCTGCCTCTCCGTAAAAGCGGGGTAGGGGAGCGTCAGGCTCTCGAACAAGCGGACGAATTACTGAATCGACTTGATTTAGGGCAAAAGGCAAAACGTTTTGCCAACAAGTTATCCGGAGGCGAACAACAACGGGTAGCCATTGCCCGGGCTCTTGCCAACTCGCCCTCTCTTCTGCTTGCCGACGAACCCACGGGGAACCTCGACAGTGCGAACTCAGACAATGTGTTCCAAATGCTCATGAAATTTGCCCGTGAAAAAGACATTGCCATTTTACTAGTCACTCACAAC
>JAURNO010000194.1 GCA_030830145.1 Verrucomicrobiota bacterium | reverse complement strand
CGAGGTCGCTTGGGTGGGACAACCAGCTATTGTTTGAATTGCTTTACGATCCTAAGGTATCTCGTGGATTCAAGATCTCCTGCTCGCACGGCTTTGGTAAACCATTGAGCAGCCAATTTGTAATCCAACTCCACGCCTTGTCCCATAAAATAGAGGATGCCCAAATAGCGCAAAGACTCCGGTTCGTTTTTGATGGCTGCGATTTCGAACCATTTTCTAGCCTGTTTGAAGTCTTTGGCGGCGTAGTGCTTGAGCCCGAGATTCTTGGTTGCCAAGAGATCGCCTTGAAGGGCTGCATCCTTGGTGCCGTCTATCGTGAGATCAGTCATCCTGGTGGGGGGCGCAGGCGTAGGGGGAGAGGGAATTCGTTTTGGAGGAGCAACCGGAGGTGATTCGAATCGATTCTCGCGGGGTGGATCCTTTTTTAGTATTTGTCTTTGAGCAAGTTGGATTGCCGATTTCTCCTGATCGTCGGGAACGTAGGCGGCGGTGGGTGTTCTCATGCGAAGAAGCTGGTTTTCGTACCTGCGAAGTTGTAACTTCGCTTCGGGGGATTTCCCTCGAGTGGCGGCTTTTCCAAGCCACTCCACTGCTAATTCCAAGTTCTTTTCAGTTCCGTCTCCGGTTGCCAATTTCATTCCAAAGGTAAGTTGGGCCATCGTGAGCTGGCGGTCGGCGGCGGCACGAATCCACCGCAGGGCATAGTCGTCGTTTTGAGCGACACCGTCCCCGATCGAATAGGCCATTCCTAAATAGAACATTCCCAGGGGATGCTTTTCTCTGGCTGCTCGGGAACACCATTTAATCGCCAACTCCGGATTCTTTTTTACTCCGATACCGGAAAAATAAATCATACCCAAGGTAGCTTGTGCTGTGGCAAAACCCATTTCAGCGGATTTCGATAGTTGCCTGATTCCTTTGGCAAAATTTCGAGGCGGATTGTCGATCTCAATCATCCCCATGCAGAAAAGGGCTATCGGATCTTGATGTTTTACCACCGATCTCAGGTTGGAGTGCAAATAAGCCTCATCGTATAAAAACCTTCCCCGTTCCGTATTTCCCCTCTCTAGTTCCAAGGCCGCCAAAGTACACAACCCAAGTGAGCCTTGCTTTTGAGCTGCCAATTTCGCCCATCTTTCCGCTTCGATGAAGTCGATGGCCAAGCCCTTCTCTCCAAACTTGTGAAAAATTGCCAAAGCGCCTTGGTAGTGTACGTCTCCCGCCAAAGCCTTTGATTGTATGGAGGCTAGGCTTTCTTTGAGAATGGAGTTTCGAGCAACCGTGGTTTGTATATGTGATAGGGCCAATAAAGCGATGCACAGGCGCAACAAATGGATCGAATTCCAAACTGTTGAAGGGGGGCAAGTGAATTTTTGGGAAAGCATTACGGAGAAGGTGTGATTCCCAAACATAATCGGGCTGAAATCAAGTTTATTCTCGTCTTCAAATTCTTTGGCTTTAGCGTTTACGCATGTTCCGTATTTGCCCTCATTGTGATTTCGAATGGCATGATTCTGACGGGAACTCCTGTCCTGCCTGCAACCCCGAGGTCGCCGATGAAAGCGAAAGCGCCCGGAGTAGTGAGAAGTATGACGGAGGAGCCTTCGGGAGTGGAACGAACTCGTCCCGGCTCAGGAATTTCTATCAGGCTCTTGGACTGCTTGCCCTTGTATACCTTCTCTATTATTTATTCGGGGGAAGATAAGTCGACCTAGTTGAGTTCAGGGGAGCCCTCTTCGGGGTTGCAGGAAGACCCCGGTAAAAAAGGTCCCTCGAAGGCTTCTTGAAAGTTATATCCATCTTCGAAGTCGGCCAGGGAATCGTTCTCGGTTCTTCCTAGAATTCCGTGGTCCACAAGGTTGAAAACAATATCCCCGAAATCTCTGCATTTTTTTACATTCCAATGGGTCATGAGGGTCAGGGTCATCGGGCCGAATCTTTCCAAGGCGTAATCTTTGATTCCTTCGAGGAGTTCTCTGCCTGAAACATGCCCCTTGTTCTTGCCTTTGTCCTTTTCCATGGACTTCAGGGTATGATCAAGCGCTTCCCGAATGAAATAGTAGGCACCCTTGCCGAATCGGTCGTCTTTGGAATGAATCTCGTGAATCACGTCTGGAAAGTTCTTGTCGCTCATGGGGGGGTATTCTAAGGATTGGTGATACGTTAAGTTTCATAACCAAATCCGCTCGGGCCTTTCAACACTCAAATTTTACTATGAAGGTATCTTACTCATTTGCAAAGAATCGCGCCTCTGCTCATTGCATAACTTGGGTTTACAGGAAAAAAAGACACAGGAAATTCTTTAAAAGCAGAATTGATGCGGTTCGTTTCCAAAACGAAAAAGAGATTGAATTGGGCGTGCCCGATGCCCAGGGAATTGAAAACGAAGTCATATTCTTGGCCCTGACCGAGATCAAAGACCGTTTGGACGGAATGGAACTCCGGTTGGACAGGATGGAACACTCCTTCCAAAAGCAAGAGTCGCACCTTAATGAAATGCGCAAGCCTCCAGCCCCCAAGATCCTCAAGGTTTCGGAGGCAGCCAAGGTTTTGCGGGTCTCTTCAAGAAAACTTTACTACCTCTTGGCCAAGGGGGTATTCAAAAGATACAAACTTCCACACACGAGGACGACCTTCATTAAGCTCGATGAGGTCGAGAAGGCTTTGGATTCGGAAGACATCAGCGACCTGCTCACGGGGAATTGAGTTACCTTGCCTGGGGGGGACGAAACTTTTGTTTTGCCTGCTAGTCGAAGATATGGAAAATCAGGGTTTTCAATTTTATTCCTAACCACTTAAAATATGAGTAAGAAATTCCCCGGAGGAGTCATCACTGGAGATGCCGTTCAAGCAATCTTCGATGATGCCCAAGAAAACGAATATGCCCTTCCTGCGGTTAACGTAGTGGGTACGAGTTCCGTAAACGCCGTGTTGGAAACTGCCGCACAAGTCAATTCACCCGTCATGGTCCAGTTTTCCAATGGTGGTGGCGTGTTCTATGCGGGTAAAAGCCTTTCCAATGAAAACGAGCAAGCCGCAATAGCGGGGTCGGTCTCGGGCGCCATGCATGTCCATGCCATGGCCAAGCTTTACGACGTTCCCGTAATCCTGCATACCGATCATGCCGCCCGCAAACTTTTGCCTTGGGTGGACGGAATGCTCGATGCCGGCGAAAAGTTCCATGAACGGGAAGGGAAATCACTTTACAGTTCCCATATGCTCGATCTTTCGGAAGAGCCCATCGAAGACAACCTTCAGACCAGCAAGGATTATTTCGTGAGGATGAACCAACTCGGCATGACCATCGAGATTGAGCTCGGAGTAACCGGAGGGGAAGAGGATGGAGTGGACAACACCGATATCGACAGTTCCCGCCTCTACACCCAACCCGAGGAAGTCAATCAGGCTTATGAGGTTCTTTCTCAAGTCAGCAATCGTTTTACCGTGGCAGCGGCTTTTGGAAACGTTCATGGCGTGTACAAACCAGGAAACGTGGAACTTACTCCGAAGATTCTTTTGAACTCTCAGGATT
>JAURNO010000193.1 GCA_030830145.1 Verrucomicrobiota bacterium | reverse complement strand
TCCGACGGAACCGGGATGTTCGCGAATGGGAAGTTCGAGCGTTGCGCTTTCCGATAATTTACCATCGGAAACCTCGATGTTCAGGCTTTCCATCCCGGTGAACCCAGGGTCTGGCATGTAGACGAGCTGATCGCCCTCGATGGAGCAGGTTCCGTTCGCCGGTTTTTCAACAAGAGCGTAAGACAACTCGTCCCCGTCGGGATCTTCGGCTTCCAATTTCATACGGAAGGTTGTTTCTCTGTATGATTCGGAGAGGGTACCGATGGAGGTGAGTTTCGGTGCATCGTTCTGGCTGCTTACTTCGAGGGTAATGACAGCTGGTTGGCTATTGGATTGTCCGTCGTTTGCAACGACCGTGAAGCGGTCTGTTCCATTGTAATTCGCTGAGGGTGTGTAAGTGTAGATGGGACCTTTTCCGGTAAGGGATCCATTTTGAGTGGAAGCGTTTATTTTGAAGGTGAGTTTGTCTCCTTCCGGGTCCGAAGCGATTAGTTTTATCTTCAGCTCTCCGTCTTCCATGAGAGCAAAGGTTGAAGAGGCAACAATTGGTGCGTCGTTTCGCGGAGTGACTTCGAAAGTTACTTCAGCGAGATTGCCTCTAACCTTACCGTCCGAGACGCGGAAGGTCAGAGAATCTGATCCATTGTAGTTCTCGTATGGGGTGTAGGCCCAATTTTTGTTTTTAACTGTCTCGATTTTACCATGCTCAGGGGCAGTGATTAACTCATAGGTCATGAGATCTCCGTCCACGTCGACCGCGACTAACTCGAAGGGAGTTCTCTTGCCCTCTTGAGCCGTTACTTTCATATCGGAAGCGATAGGTGCGTCATTGCTCGGCTTGATGTCCAAGACCAAGGTTGCTTCGGCGCTACGGAGTTTTCCATCGAAAACCCTGAATTTCAACGTATCCTCACCATTGAAGTGCGGATTGGGGAAATAGAGCCATTTTCCGCTGTCCTTGATCATGAAGCCATTTTGGGGCATTTGGGTGACTTCGAGTTGAAGGTTGTCTCCATCAGAATCACCGTACTGCATACCAAGAGCAATGGGTTCGTCTTCCATCGATACGACCTGACTTGGTTTCGCCCAAGGAGCGTCATTGACGGCACCGACTTTGAACTGAACCATTGCCACGTTGCTCTGTCTTGCTCCATCGGATACCTTGAAGGTAAGCTCGTCGGTCCCATTGAAATTGGGATTCGGAACATAAGTCAAGTCGGGTGCTTCCCCGATAAGACGGCCATTTTCGGGTTGGGTAACCAGGCTGTAAGTGATGGCCTCTCCCTCTGGGTCGGATCCGACGAGTTTGAAAGCTTTCGAGGAATCCTCGAGTAGGTTTACCAGGGATGGTTTCGCGACGGGAGCTGCATTTTTTCGGACCGTCAGTTTGATTGCGACGGTCTGGTATGGCTTGACGGGATCATTGGATGATACACGGAATTCAGCGGAGTAGTTGCCTTCGCTCAAACCAGTCGCGTCCAATGAAAGGGTAGCCTGAGACCTTTCATTTCCTTTGATGCTTCCAGCAAGGCTGTCGGATTTGATCCAACTCGGGATGCTTCCATTTGCAGACCACTCAAGAGCATTGGCCATCAGTTTCCATCCGTCCGTCTTGGTGTCCCATCCGTTCGATGATTTTCTTTTGGATACAGGGTAGAAGTTCAAGTCGACTAAAGGGAAAGGCATCGTCTTGAAAGTTACCAGAGGCTTGCCGTCTTTCCACTTGGCTACGATTTGGGCTCCTTTTGCAACTTGGACGTGGGGCAACCTGTATTTTCCGGAGAAAGAACGGACTCCACTCAACAATGGGTGGGTGGGTATTGGGTTTTCCCCCATCGACGAGGAAGTCGAAAGAAACGATTTGGTTGGACTGAAGACTGCGAGGCCTTCCTTCTGCCACTGGCCACCAAGGGACCATTTTTCGGATCCTTTGAAGGTAAGGTTTTCGAAAGCCATGGTCACGACCCCACCTCCTGCCTTGGCGAATGCCGTAATATTGTCTCCGAGTTTGTTTGCATCCTTGTAGGAATAATTACTGTGAACAAGGACTACGTCGAAAGCTTCCAGTTCTTTTGCCGTGGGGGTAACGGTTTTGACGTCGATCACGGTGATTCCGGCAAAACGCTTGGTTTCGGCCAAGCCCAAGGCAATGTCCTTGTTTTTGTCCTCAGAATTGGCTCCGACAATTGCTACCTCGAGGGCGGAATTCGGATTTCCTCCCAAGATCCTGAAGGTAGCTTCGCTTCCTTTTTCACTCGATGCTTCGGCGGTTTGATCAACTGGAAGCCCGGGGTTGTTGAATTCAGGAGTACGGCTGTTGAGGGCTCCTATCAAAGCGTTCAAGTCCCGGCTTCTCGAACGACTCCTTTCGGTCTCGACAAGCGTTGCCTCCCAAATGGCGCTTGCCTGGCCGAGGTTCGAAAAGCTCAATGCCTCCAGTCCCTGTTGGTCTGGCTCCAAAGTCTTGGAGATGGACATGGGGGAGACCAGGAGGGAAGGGGGCATAACCGATTTGAAGGCAACCGGAATCTTGAGAACGCTGGAATTCTTGGCATTGGACAAGATAGTCAAGTGGCTCGAAACCGTAACGCTTGCTTTTGGGTTTGCAAGGATCGTTAGAACTCCCTTTTCACCGGCTTTGAGCGATATGGTCGATGGGGTTACGCTCAGGTCCTTGTGGCCGAGGGTAAGACTTGATACCTTCAAGTCGGCCGTGCCGGGGTTGGAGAGGGTAAGCTGGAGTTCCTTCTTGTTGGCAACCCACACTTCGCCGAAATCCAAGGACTTTTTGTCGGTCGCGATTTGAGGGTCCCCCGTCACCGTGAGGAC
>JAURNO010000192.1 GCA_030830145.1 Verrucomicrobiota bacterium | reverse complement strand
TGACGGCAAACCCCAAAGATCTCTTCGGTTCAAAAATGGCAAAAGTATGGGTGGCAATAGGTTTTTTCACATGAAGACCGTCCCGTAAGACCTCTCTTTCCAGTCAACGCACTTACGCGTTCTCCGAGACACGATGGATTGCCGCGTCAGGTTGTTGCCCGCAATGACAGTGCAAGGGATGGATTACTGCACCCCGTGCTCCGCTTAGGCCAAAATGCCTTTTACGACGTGACCGTGGACGTCGGAGAGGCGGAAGCGGCGGCCTTGGTAACGGTAGGTTAACTTGGTGTGGTCGATTCCGCAGAGATGAAGGATAGTGGCCTGCATGTCATGCACGTGGACGGGGTCCTTGGTGATGTTCCATCCGAATTCATCGGTCTCCCCGTAGGTCGATCCAGGCTTGATCCCGCCCCCCGCCATGATCCAACTGTAGGCTCGTCCGAAGTGGTCGCGTCCGGTCGGCTTCTTGGGGTCGCCGGAGCGGTATTGACCAAAGGGGGTTCGTCCGAATTCGCCCCCCCAAATGACGAGGGTGTCTTCGAGCAGGCCGCTTTCCTTCAAGTCTTGAATGAGGGCGGCGGAAGGGGCGTCGGTGTCGACGCATTGCTGTTCGAGCTGGGTGAAAAGGTTGCCGTGCTGGTCCCATCCGGAATGCATGAGTTGAACGAAGCGGGTTCCGCGCTCGAGAAGGCGGCGGGCGGTCAGGCAATTGTTGGCGAAGGTTCCGCGCTTTGAGACGTCCGGTCCGTAGCGCTTGAGGACGTGTTCGGGTTCCGACTTGAAGTCGACCAAATCGGGTACGCTGGTCTGCATCCGGAAGGCCATTTCGTATTGCGCAATACGGGTCTCGATCTCGGGGTCTCCGTACCCGGCGAGGTGGGCTTGGTTCATGCGGGCGAGGTTGTCGAGGAGGGCCCGCCGCCCGGCCTTCGATACTCCGGGAGGGTTTTCCAAATAGGGCACGGGGGCCCCGCTGCTGCTGAATTTGACCCCCTGGTACTTGCTAGGCAGAAAACCGCTTCCCCAATAGTAATCATAGAAGAGTTGCCCGCAGGTTTTTCCTTTGTCGGTCGAGGTCATGACAACGAAGGCGGGCAAATCCTTGCTTTCGCTTCCCAGTCCATAGGTCAGCCAGGCTCCCATGCTGGGGCGTCCGGGAATTTGCGAGCCGGTCATCATGAAGGTGACGCCCGGCGCGTGATTGACGGCTTCGGTGTTGAGGCTGCGCACGATACAAAGATCATCGGCCAACTTTCCCAAGTTGGGCAACATGGTGCTTATCTCAGTCCCGCACTTTCCATACTTTTCAAAAGGCTTGATCTCGGGGACGCAGGGCCAGGCTTTGTAATTGGAAGACATGGTGGAGAGCCGGGTGTCCCCGCGCACCGATCCGGGGATGTCCTTGCCCGCCATTTCGGTGAGCATCGGCTTGGGGTCGAGGAGATCGATGTGGGAGGGGCCTCCGCCTTGCCACAGGACGACTACGCGTTTGGCCTTGGGCGCGAAGTTGGGAAAGGAAAACCCGGAGGGGCCGGCCCCGAGCAGTTGATCCTGTTCGAGCAGACCGGCGAGGGCGGCCAATCCGATTCCGGTTGAGCTTTTGCCCAGAAAGCTTCGGCGGGTTTGGCTTTGTATGGGGTGGAAAGAAAATGGGTCGGTCATGGCGCAGGTTCTACTCGCGGGTGAGGGATTGGTCGAGGTTGAGTATGCCGAGGCAAGTGATGGTCAGGGCCGCATGCTCGGGGAGGGGCAGTTTTTCGTTTCTCTTGGCTTGGCCGACGCTCAGGAGCTCGGAGGCCGCTTGGGAATCCTTTTGGTAAATCGCGAGTTGTTCGCGGTAGGTTTCTTCGAGAATTTTCCGTTCGTTGGCGGAGGGAAGCCGGGCGTTGACCAAACGGAAGGCTTCTGCAAGCCAGTCCGTGCCGGTGGTTGCGGAGGCCATGACCCGTTCGGCGAGAAAGCGGGACGCTTCCACCCAGGTCGGATCGTTCAAGGTCGTGAGGGCGTGCAGGGGCGTGCTTGTCCCACCGGGCTTGACCCGGCAGGCCTGCCGATCGGAAGAGTCGAACATATTGACTGGCCCGATGGTTCGTCGCCAGAAGGTGTAGAGGCTGCGGCGGTACAGGTCGTCCCCCTTGGAGGTGGGGTATTCGAAACTTCGGTTTTTCGCCACGTGGAGGGCTTCCCAGACTTTTTTGGGCTGATAGGGAAAAACGGGCGCTCCCCCCAAGCGATTGACCAACAAACCGGAGTTGGCGAGGGCCCAGTCGCGAAGGATCATGGAGGGCAGGCGAAAACGGCTGGCCCGGCTAACGAGACGGTTTTCCGGATCGTTTTCGCGTTGCCAGTCGTTCATTTTACTGGATTGACGGTAGGCCGAGCTCGTGACGATCAGCCGGTGCATTTTCTTTTGGCTCCAACCCAGGTCCTGGAATGCCACGGCCAACCAGTCCAAGAGATCGAGGTGAAGGGGGTACTCGCTTTGCACGCCGAGATCTTCCGAGGTCTTGACCAGACCGACTCCGAAAAACCGTTGCCACATCCGGTTGACTTGGACACGGGCGGTCAGGGGTTGCTCTCGGGAAAGCAGCCATTTGGACAAGCCCAGACGGTTGCGTGGCCAGTCTTCCTTCATCTTGGGAAGAAAGGAGGGGGTGGAAAAAGAGACGGGTTCGCCTTTCTTCAAATACTCGCCCCGCAACAAGAGATGGGTTTGCCTTTTTTTGGCGTCATTCATGACCATCGCTTTGGGTACCTTGGTGGCTTGGTAGTCTTTGAGTTTCTTTTCCAAAGCGGCCTTCTTCTTGAGCAAAGAAGCGAGTGCGGCGTCCTTCTTGAAAAAGGCCTCGGAGATTGTCTTTTCGTCGGCGGGCCTGCGTTTTTCCCGAGCCTTCCGAAGTGCATGGGTCAACTCGGTGTTCTCTCCTTTGAGAGAGGGCTCGGGTTGGCCGGTGGCCCAAAACCTGAAATGTCCGAGGTTGTGGTTCTTGTGCTTGGAATTGAACTGGAGGGTGATTTCCAATTCGGCTCCCTTTATGGGTTCGATAGCTTCCTTCAGGCGGAAGGAGGCGGCGTGGTCCCGGTCGAACGGTTTGCCCGACCAGACCGCCCAACCGGTGCCCGGGTTGTCGTCCAAGGCACTCGCGATCTTGAGGGGTCCTTGTTCGTAGGTGGCTTGGGCACTTTGTATCTTGAGGGGGACGAGCTCGTCCACCGCCGA
>JAURNO010000191.1 GCA_030830145.1 Verrucomicrobiota bacterium | reverse complement strand
TCGGCAAAAACAAAACAACAAAAGACAAACGCTTCACGGCTTTCGAAAAGAATCCGAATTCCGACGGGATGCAACCCTAGAATGTCTGCGTTCGGTTGGGTCCGACGATAGGAAATGTAAACTAGCTCTCGATCGGATGTTGGGGGAAGAAAGTAACGAAGTAGATCATGAAAAGCAGAAAAAGGTTTCCGAAGATTTGCTTGTAATCCCCAATCCAAAGGTGAGTGATGGCGGCTCCGATCATTGTAATCATGAGGAGAGAGCCCGAGTACAAGGCAAAGTCAAAGGACGAATCCTTCAGTAAAAAAGGCAACACGATTCCGATTCCACAGACAACTTCCACTATGGAAATGGCCCGAACAATCAGCGGATCGAAATACGAAACCCAAAGCATTTTCTTGGCAAGCACATCCACCGGTTGAATAAAGCGATACCCTCCGCCCACGGCAAAAATGAAGAACAACAAAAGCTGAAGAGATATCCGGAAAGTGGCCATCGGTTTGGTCAGGTGGCGCTTCCGAGCACGGAGACCAAATAAACGACCGTCAAACAAGTGCACAGCAAAGAGAAAGACGGGAGCATTTTGTGCGGAGGGCTTTTGAGACGAATGTGAGTCAATAAAGCGGCCATCATCAGGACCGCGATCCCCGAGGCTCCGATTCTCACAATATCCAAACTGTCGCTCAAAAGCATGATGGCAAAGGACAGTTTGAAGATCCCCACCAAATCTCTCAACCAAGTTGGTAAATTGAAATGCTTAAATTCGTCCTTGATGTTGTTGTAACGAACACCCCAGACAAAAATAATCGATCCGAAGATGAAAATGGAGAGGAGCTCCAACAATACAGTAAGGGAAATCATAATGAGAAAAATAAAGTATAACGGGCGAATAAGAATATCACAAAAAGCCGAGAGGTTTTTGATCGCAGGCAGGCTCATTGTGGAATTTAAAAGTCTCTATCATGAAATTTTCATCATTAGCCCCATTATGCTTGTTGATTTCCAGTTTTGGATACGTCGCTCTCGGAGAGACCCGTCCCAACATTTTATTTTTGTTCAGCGACGACCACGCTTTGCGAACGATCGGGGCTTACCCCGGCTCGATCAACAAAACACCCAACCTCGACCGCATTGCCGAAGAAGGTGCCATTTTCACCCACTCCTTCAACGTAAACTCAATCTGTTGCCCAAGTCGGGCGGCCATCCTGACCGGCAAACACAGTCAAGCAAACGGAGTAATCGGCAACAGCGCAAAATGGAATGGCAAACAATGGGTTTATTCCAGGGAACTGGGAAAAGCCGGTTACCAAACCGGATTGATCGGAAAATGGCATCTGAAAGGCAACCCGACCGACGAATTCCAGCACTGGGAAATTCTCTCCGGCAAAGGAGGACAGGGATCCTATTTCAACCCGACCTTTCTTTCGGCCAAAGGGGAAAGGAGGGTAACCGGACACTCCACCAAGATCATCACCGACAAGGCACTCGACTGGCTCAAGAACCGGGACTCGGAAAAACCCTTCCTGCTCTGCGCCCAATACAAAACTCCGCATATTCATCGACTGCCACCACCCAACCGAATGGAAGGATACGACGACCATACCTTTCCCGTCCCCGATACTTTCTTCGATAACTTCAGCACCCGCTCCTCTTTCGTGTCCAAGACCTGGATGGCCCTCAAGGGAATGAAAGGACACGTCCTCAACATCGCTCCCACGGAAGAGGAAATTAAGCAAAACCCGAAAACTCGCCCACCCTTTCTCGAGGAAATGAACCCCCGACAACGCAAAGCCTGGCATGCGGCCTACGACCCAAGAAACCTAAAGTTCCGCAAAATGAAGGAAGAAGGAAAGTTGGAAGGCAAAGAGGCTCAACTTTACGTCTACCAACGGTTCATCAAGGACTATGTCAGATGCATTGATGGACTCGATGATCAAGTCGGACGCCTCCTTTCCTTCCTCGATGAAACCGGTTTGGCGAAAAATACGCTGGTCATCTACAGTTCCGATCAGGGATTTTTTACAGGCGAACACGGCTGGGCCGAAAAACGTTGGATGTACGAAGAAAGCTTCAAGTCTCCACTCCTCATGCGCTGGCCGGGAGTCATTAAACCGGGCACTCAAATAAGCGAGCTCGTCCAAAACATTGACTTGGCGCCTACCCTGATTCAAGTCGCCGGGTTGCCGATACCAAAATCCGTTCATGGATTGCCCCTCCAAACTATCCTCTCGGGAAAGAAAATGGAAACCTGGCGGAAGGATCTCCTCTATCAATATTTTGACGGCGGTACGCCCGAAAATCGGGGCCCCTACAACATGCCACGCCACGAGGGAGTGCGCGGCACAAGATACAAATTGATCTCCTTTTACGAATACGGGCAGTGGGAACTCTATGATCTTCAGACCGATCCGCACGAAGTAAACAACCTAATTCAAGCACCCGACATGAAGCCCCAGATTAAACGGCTCAAAAAACGCTTGGCCGAACTAAAGAAAAGTTATGGTCTGTAATGCGGCTGGGGTACGAAAAGCTCATTGAGATAGCCTTGCAAAAAAAAACCTCCCTGCTCAGATGAACAGGAAGGGATAATCAATAATAAACACTCTACATAACCCACTTTTGGGGCGAGGTCAAATAACCTGAGTTTTTTAATTGGCAAAACCGTACAAAACCGCCATCATGGGTCTACATTATAACCAAATGTTAAATATCATGAAATACTTACTCTCTATTCTCGCTGTGCTCTCGATTGGCTTGTTTGCCTCATGTGGAGGAGAAACCGAATCGCATGACCATAACGGTACTGATGGGTGCTGTGGCACAGGCGGCGCATGCTGCAAGTCTGACGAAGGCAACTCTTCCGAGTAAAGCCTCTCCCAACTAGAGTGAGTATGCATTCGGGCTGAGCCCGAATGTTTACTCGCACACAACACAGGCTTTTCTTCTCAACTGCCTTCCACTACGAAGGCGATTAGACCTTTTGCTACCGTTGTAAAAAAGCAACCCATGCTTTACCTCTTGGGTTTTGAACATTTGAATTTATTTTATTCAAATTAACGCCCGACCCGTGTCCAATTTCCTCGTACGGTTTTGGATG
>JAURNO010000190.1 GCA_030830145.1 Verrucomicrobiota bacterium | reverse complement strand
TGCCACCGACGAACATCTTTGCGGTGCGGTCGATCCCATCCGAGGCGGGTTCGTTGGTTCCCTCCTTGGGGACGATTTTTTCCAGAGTCTCAACGGGTTGGTGTTGAGGACGCAGGTAGGCGTACAGTCCTTCCCAGCCGCCTTCCCGTCCGAACCCGCTCTCCCGGCGCCCGCCGAACCCGGCGGAAGCATAGAACTGGTTGGTGGAGTTGATCCAGGCCACTCCGCAGATGATCTTGGGGGCGAGGTAGAGCGCCAGGTTGATGTTTTCGGTCCAAATGGAAGCGGCCAGTCCGTAGCGCGTGTTGTTGGCCAAGGCGACGGCTTCGGCAGGTGTGCGAAAGGTCGAGCCCACCAGAACGGGTCCGAAAATTTCCTCCTGCATCAGGCGGCAGGACGGATCGACCTCGGTGATGAGGGTGGGCGGGTAGAAGCATCCCCCTTCGGGAAGTTCGCAGGTCCCGACGTGTCGTTCTCCGCCTTCCTTGAGCCCTTCCTCGACCAGGTTGGTGATTGATTCGAGTTGGCTCGGGTCAACGATGGCTCCGAGATCGATCGACTTGTCCAAGGGGTCGCCCACCCGGAGCTTGTCCATGCGGGCCTTCAGCTTGGCGTGAAAAACGTCGGCCACTCCTTCCTGTACGAAGAGGCGCGAACCGGCGCAGCAAACTTGTCCCTGGTTAAACCAGATGGCGTCCACCAATCCCTCCACGGCGCTGTCCAGGTCGGCATCGTCGAAAACGAGGTAGGGGGATTTGCCCCCGAGTTCGAGGGTGATTTCCTTGCCGTGACCGGCAATGGATTCGCGAATTTTTCGGCCGACTTCGGTCGAGCCGGTGAAGGCGACTTTGTCGATGCCCGGATGGTTTACGATGATCTCGCCCACTCTTCCGTCCCCGGTCACGATGTTGACCACCCCGGCCGGCAGACCCGCTTCCTCGCAAATCTCGGCAAAGAGAAGAGCGGTCAGGGAGGTGTACTCGGCCGGCTTGAGGACGACTGTGTTTCCCATCGCGATGGCGGGAGCGATTTTCCAGGCGAGCATCAGGAGCGGGAAGTTCCAGGGAATGACTTGGCCGGCGACCCCATGGGCCCGATGGTCTCCGAGCTCTTTGTCCATCAATTGGGCGGCACCGGCATGGTAGTAAAAGTGACGGGCGACGAGGGGGATGTCCACGTCCCGGCTCTCCCGGATGGGCTTGCCGTTGTCCAGGCTTTCCAAAACGGCGAGCAGGCGGGAGTGCTTTTGGATGAGGCGGGCGAGGGCATAGAGATACTTGGCCCGGCTGGCTCCGCCAAGCGCTTCCCATTCGGGTTGGGCCCGGTGGGCCGCATCCACGGCCCGGTCGACGTCTTCCTTTTCGGCCTGACAAAGGGAGGCGAGGGTTTGGCCGTTGGCCGGGTTTTTTGTCTCGAAGGATTCCCGTCCTGCCGGCTTGGTGATTTCCCCGTCGATGAACAGTCCGAATCCGCCCGTTTGTTCGGCGATCCAATCAAGGGCGGCTTGCGGGCTCTCGGGCGCTTTTCCGTAATCCATCGTATCCAAAATTTCCTTCACTTTCATTTCTTATCCCATGGCGTGTCGATGAGCGGCCGAGTAGTGACCGGTCACGAAATGTTCGAGTTGTCGTTCGATGTCGCCCAGCAAACTAGACGCTCCGAAGCGGAAAAGGTCGGGTTGGAGCCACCGGTTGCCCAGTTCCTCCTTCATCAAGGCGAGGTAGGTCAGGGAATCCTTGGCCTTGGAAATTCCTCCCGCCGGCTTGTAACCAATCCGAAAACCCGTTCTTTCGTAGTAGTCGCGAATCTGGCGGATCATGGTCAGGCTGACGGGCAGGGTCGCGTTCACGCTTTCCTTGCCGGTCGAAGTCTTGATGAAATCCGCCCCTGCCATCATGCAGATGAGGGAGGCCCG
The DNA here is from genome assembly GCA_030830145.1 of Verrucomicrobiota bacterium. Classification (GTDB taxonomy): domain Bacteria; phylum Verrucomicrobiota; class Verrucomicrobiia; order Opitutales; family Seribacteraceae; genus Seribacter. The sequence goes on along the minus strand of JAURNO010000190.1, from coordinate 1,138 downwards.
GGCGACGTTCCTCAGGGTGCCCAGTTCCCCGGTTGCGAGGATGGCCTTCACGTGTGCGTCCCCGCAGGCTTCCCGGAAGGCTTTCATCTCGTCGTAGAGGGCTTGCCAGTCCTGGGAGAGCACGTGGCGCCGGGAAATCACGATGTCAATCTCCTTGGCCCCGGCTTCGACCGATTCCCCGATTTCCGCAAGGCGGAGGGAGTAGGGCGACAAACCGGCCGGGAAACCGGTTGAGACTGCGGCCACCGGGATGTCCGTGCCCTCGAGGGCTGAAACGGCGGCCGGAACCATCTCGTGGTATACGCAAATGGCGCCCGTGGTGATCGAGCCGGGTTCCATGTTGAGCGCCTCAAGCAGATCGGTCCGCACGGGAAAGAGCGCTTTGCGACAGAGCCTGCGCACCCGGTTCTCGGTGTCATCCCCGGAGAGGGTAGTCAGGTCGATGCAGGTAATGGCCTTCAAGAGCCAGGCGGCCTGGTTGGCTTTCTTGATCGATCGCCTGCCGGGGAGGGCCTTGCACCTGCGCTCGATGGCGGAGGTGTTCGCTTGGACCGCAAGGGCCCAGTCGAGGTCAAGTTCCGTCCCTGGGTTTCTTGGGTTCTCGTCCGTATGATTGGGTTGATTCATGATTCGAATGGCAGGGAGATGATCTTTAGGATTCGGGCACTTTGTGGCAAGGGTCGAGTTTTGAACGAGTTCGGCATGAGTTTGGAACCTTTCTTCTTTCCAATTGGCTTCTTTCCCGACAAATTGAGCCCATGTCACTTTTCGAACAAGCCTGCGAAGTGCGGCTCAACGCTCATGCTCCGTATTCCGGTTTCAAGGTGGGCGCGGCTTTGCGGGCATCGTCCGGAAAGACCTTCGTAGGCTGCAACGTCGAGAATGCGGCTTACCCCGAAGGGACTTGCGCGGAGGCCGGGGCGATTGCGGCCATGGTGGCGGCGGGCGAATTGGAAATCGAGGAGATTTGCATCGTGGCGGGGGGAACCGAACCGATTTCACCTTGTGGTGGTTGCCGGCAAAAGATATCCGAGTTTTCTCAAGCTGATACGCCGGTCGTGCTGGCCAACCCGAACGGGGACATGGTACGCAAGACCGCAGGGGAGCTCTTGCCGGATTCTTTCAAGCCTTCCCACCT
>JAURNO010000189.1 GCA_030830145.1 Verrucomicrobiota bacterium | reverse complement strand
CGCCATTCTATTGAACTTCAAAAACGCCGATCTGTGATACAAAGGGGGCGTTCGCTAATCGCACCATTGCTCACGATCCATTTCCGCTCATTCATATAGTCCATTCGTGATCATTCGTGATCATTCGTGGTAAGAAGTTTCATGACTTCATCATCAATCCAGCAGGCAATCACCGAACTCCACCCGAGCGCCCGCCGTTGGGTTCGCTTGGTCGTATGCGTGGTTTTCGCAACCCTGCTGAAGTCACCCAAGCCAGGTATGGAGATTGGAATTATTACAAGGACAACCTATTGCCCGCGGGGATGAAGGATGCATTTGATGCAATGCCAAGGCAGACTCAGATGGCCTATGCAAGCTACCAAATGAGCTACCCGGATGTTCAGATCAACTTTAAGCGAAACGGTAAACACGCCGATGCCGGTGGGCATTATACTCAAGACGGTCAAAGTATAATCGATGTAAACTCCGACAGTGGCCGTGCGATTGATCCATTGCTTTCGCATGAGATTACACACCACCTAGACAAGGTGGGCGGTTCTTTGCCCTTTAATGAAATGCTGATTGGAAATGCCATACTTGATCAACCGGGGCTTTTCACCGCAAAGGATGAGAACGGAAACTACATCAAGATTGGCGAAGCCGGTAATCCGAATAATCCACTTCGCTATAAAACCAATGACAAGTTCAACCAATTCCGTTCTGATTATGGCAGGAAACGGGGATTGAGTGATGAGGCGATTGACCGAGTCATGACTGACGAAATTACCGTCAGAGAAATTGTCGCCGAGCATGGAACAGACTTTTTCCTTAATGACCCCAGGCGGTACAGAGATTTGCATGAGGGACCAATCGGAGCAATCATGCGAGGATTGGTCGATGGACCGTTTCTCAACAACATCCCCTTCCTTCGCAACTTGCTTGCCAAGTTAGGCGGGACCTTCCGTGCTGACGGGACACTTACATCCCCCAATAATATCTTCTCCAAGATGGAGCGAATCCCCGGTGTTACGGAATTAATCCGTAGGTACAATCGCGAGATTGAGGGACTGTCACCGAAGCAACGAGAAGAGAAGTTTCCCATGCCGGAAGGCAAGCCAACCGTAAAGGTGACGGGAGCCGAGTTAGCCAAGAATCCCGAACTGGTAGAATTGATCAGAGCCGGGACAATTTTGAAAGTCGATGAGAATGGCAATGTCGTTACCGACCTTGCCATGACCCCAAGGGAGGCGAACAAGTACAATAAAACTTTTACCGAGGCTTTGAAGTCAGCAATTGAAAAGAAGGAACGGGAGGATGGTTTGCCCGATGGTCATGTGAGGGAGACACAGGATGCCGCAGGTCGAACAGTCATAAGCGGCCGGTTTCTGAGCAATGATGTAATCGACACCCTCGAAGCTTCGGGTAGTTGGAACAAGGAGCAAATCGCAAATCTTCGCAAGATCAACAATACCCTGGCCCACGGCAAACCGGGTAACGAGTTTCTCATTCACTATTTCAAGGCAAGCTCCAAGAGAACCGGCCGTAAATATGTTAACGCATCGGTCGAGACTCTTGTCGAAGTTCCCTACGGCATCGAGCTTACTCAAAAGGGCAATATTCTCATCCGCACCGTAAATGTCGATCAGTTGACGAAGAATGTCGATAAGCTCGTAAAGCAACAAGCCGCCGAAGTAAGCCGCCTTTACGGGATCGACCTGGATGCGGCCACAACCGCAATCATTCGCGATATTGACACTTACCACAAGAACCATGCCGAAGGCCGCCCAGGCGAAACCGGGTTGGATGCGGATTCTCAAATTGCCTTGGCAAAGAAGAATCTCATCAACTCAGCTTTTGGTAGGGTTCGTAAGGAACAGTTGGATACAAACCCATGGCTTGCTCAACTTGGAAAGAAGGAGCCTAGACCAACTTACCGCTCTCGTTGGATTGAGCGGATCGGCAAGGCCGATCAGCTAAGTGGCGAGCGGTATGTTGACCCTAATCTGATCGCCAAGAATTTCCTTCCACCCGAACAGGTGACCGGGGTTGATGCACAGATCAAAACCTTGCAGGAGCAATTACAGTTCCTCGGTGGGGATGAATTAATTCCGGGCTTCAAGATCCAAGACTTCCTCAATAACGAGGAGAAGGTCCAGTACTTTGAGACTCAATTGAATTTGAAGACAACTTCTCAAACTTTGAAAAACGCAACGGGCGTGGATCCAATAAAGAAACCGTTACGAGCAAGGATGCTTGCCAAAGAGAAAGGCTTATTTGATGTCCTTGAAAAACATGACCGGGCAGTAGCAAGGGTCAGCGAGATTCAAATTGCCGCCGCTCAAAGGAATCAGTTTCGCACTCAAGGGGATTACCTTGCTTTACCAGGGTTGCCCGAAAAATTTACGACAAGGACGGCTAGGGGAATGGAGGAGCTTACTCCTCGAGATGCTATGCTTCGCCCCGATGCTCGGGTTTTCATGTGGAAAGACAAGCCCATGCAAAAATCCGTTCTCGAGAACTGGCCTCAAATTGATGCGATAGGTGCCTTAGGCAAAGCCTTTGGCGATGCTACGGGAGCAATAAAGAAGCTAGTCGCAAATGTATGGCGGGCTATCAGCATGGATGACAAAAGCTTCAAATACATCAAGTCGGGTCAGAAGGACCTTCCTAAAATCGCAGAAGAATATGGTTTGCCAGTAAAACCCGGCCCCCATGGCAAGTTTAGATTGGGGAACGATGATGGTTTCATTTCCGTTACGCCAAGGTTGGATGGCTATGTAGAGGTGTACTCCGCACAGGCCGAAGGGAGTGGTATTCCTAATTTTGGTCAACGAGCCTATCAAGCTATTTTGGATTATGCCCACAATAATGATCTGAAATACGAGGGGGATTCGCTCACCTCAGTAAATAAACTGAGAGTGACAACTGCTCAGTTGTCGAGTGCCTTGAAACACGGGACAACAAAGCATTTTAAAAT
>JAURNO010000188.1 GCA_030830145.1 Verrucomicrobiota bacterium | reverse complement strand
TTCGTCAACCCGGCGACCAGTGCGGCGGAAGCGATTTCAAAGTGCGATTCGATCCGGGCTGAAGGAGAGATTGAATCATAGCGGTCCGTCCGTTCCGGGGCATGCTTTTGAATGCGGTCCGTGAGGGCGGCTTTCTTTTGCTCGATCTTACGGAGCGAATCGAACGAATCCATATAAAGGGCAAACCGTTCCTTGTCGTCCCCGGAGAGTTGCTTCTCCACCCGGCGGGCATCCTCGGTCAGGAAGTCCATGAGGTTGCCGTTCAGGGCCATTTTCTTTTCGATTTGTTCGGGTGTTTCGACGGCTGCACCGAAAAGTTCAAGAAAGGCTTTTTTGGGCGACCCTTGATAGGCAACGGGCTTGGCGGCGGCGTAGGCGGAAAGGTTGGGATAGCAATAGGAGTCTTCGGGCTTCCATCCGCCCTCAAGGAGTTGCCCGTTCATCGCCATCCCGTACATCGGATAAGGACCCGTGGAGAGATGCTGCCCAAGCAGACAGTCCAGAGTGGGCGCAATGGCTACCTTTTCCGAATCATGAAGCGAAAGGGTTCCGAACCCTTTGGTATGATTTCCCCGGAAGCCTACCCCGGACAAACTCTGAATAACCGTCAGGCGGTCTTTGAACGTCTCCAAGGCGGCTAGTTTTTCGGGTAGCTTATGTTCGGCCAGAGCGACGTCCACGAGTGGACCTTCCCTCCGGCCCCGATTACCCAATTTCTTTCCGTCGTCCGGACTGACGAAGTGATTTTCGAGACCTTCGGGTACGAGGTTGAACTTATCGATGCCGGATGATTTCACCACGAAGACGAAACGTTTGGGCAAGGCGGCCTCGTTCCCGGCTCCATGAACACGGACGGATTGGAGAAAAGGGGCCATGGCCAGAGCACTTCCGCCAACAGAGAGGTTCCGAAAAAATTGACGTCTTTTGTATATCATAAAAAGAATGGTTATCGTCTGTATAGAAAAGAATCGGAACTGAGTAAGGAGACTACGAGAGCTTTGTAGCTACCTCCATTATTTACATAGGCTTTATCGGCTTCGATCAAGGTTTTTGAATCGCTTAGCATCTCGTTGCGACCCATGAAATAACGGAACAAATGCCGGATGAAGGATTGACGGGCCCGGTCCGAACGGCCCAGGCGCTGCATCATTTCGACCGCATCCTTTACTTTGCCATCGATCTGCGGATCGCCCGAAAAGGCAATTTCACCGGATGCGTCGACCTTGCGGGTCGTGAGTTTTCCCTCTTTGAGCTTTCGGTCGAACTGGTTGTCGCGACGCATGTAGATTTCACCGTTCTCATCAAAGTAGTGAAGGGTTCGATAGCGCCCCCAATCATCAAAGATCTCGAAGGCTTCGCCGAGCGGATTCATCTTGCGGTGGCACTTCCAGCATCGTTCGCTCCGTAGTGGCTCCATCCGTTCTCTGAGGGTCTTGTGGGGATCGGTTGGTACGGCTGCGTCGACGTCCGGAGGGACGTCTCCAAGCACCCCGGCGAGCAACCGTTCGTATACCCAAATCCCCCGATGAATCGGATCATTGCCCTCATTGAGCGAATAGGCCGTCAACCAAGCCGGATGGGTCAGCAAACCGGACCTTTCCTCCTCGGGCATCTTCAACGGTTGCTCGATGGGCCAGTCCCACTTTTGCTCCCCATGACGACCGCTGCTAGGCAAATTGTACGGCTCGATATAAAGGAGATCGGCAATGCCGCGCCTTTTGCCCTCGAATGGAAAAGCGGGATGGCGGTGCATTCCCTTGTCCAGGGTCGCTTGAAACATCGCTACGGTTTTCTCCGCATCCCGTCGGGCCGCCACGAGGGCTTTCTCGGCCTTCTCGGGCATATTATCAAAATTGAAATCCCCCTTGATCTGTTTCTTGCGCAGCGCGATGCGGGCATCCACGTAACCCGGATCCAAGATCTCCGCGATTCTCTTATCGTAATACTCGCGGGCATACTCGTTGTCGCCCGGATGGGCGATGAAGTATTCATTGGTGGTCAAAAGCTCGGCGATGACATCCTTGTCCTTCTTCAGTATGTGCTCAATGAGCATGCGGGCATCGTGAATGAGCATGGTCGTGTTCCATTGGTTAATCTTTTCCGTACCCCGCCGGTCATTGTCCTTGAAGACAGTGCCAGCCCGGTGAAAGCCAAAAAACTGTTCAAAGAACCGCCTGATCCGCGGCAGGTCCTTCCGGTCCCAGTGTCCCGTCAAGAGTTGCTCATCGAGCAATTGGCGGACGAGACGGGTTACGTCCTCCTTGGTTTTCAGCTTTCCCTTTTGCAGGGTCTCTCGAATGAGAGGATGATTGTCCGGTCTATGATCCGTCAAGGCATAGGCGATCGCATGGGCCAGCTCGTCCGGTGACAAATGCCGGCGTCCGTGTTCGTCGACCTCACCCAGGCCGAATTCCATCCGGTAGATCGATTCCGGACTCAGGAACATCGCTTTGATGGTTATTTTGAGTCCATCGAGCTTCCCTCCGGTTTTGATACTCTGCTTGAGAAAGGAACGGTATTTCTCCTCCTCTTCCTTGTTCGGGTAACGCCCGATTACCCGAGAATGCTCGCGTCTGATCACCTCCACAAGAGCCTGCTCCTCAGGCACGGGCTTATCCTCCGCAAAATCCTTGAAATCGCCTCGTCTTTCGCGGTCTGCAAGGAACGAATCGGCTACGATCATCGTCATCTGAACGGTGCTCTGGTCCGCTATCGAAAGAGCCGCGTAATCGCGTATCCCGCGTTCCGAGGTCACGTAACTGAAGGGGCTCTTCGACTTGCCAAATCCCTTGTGGGCAAAAATCTCCGTATTGAAACGCCAGAGCCGGGAGGGGGAAAAAGGAGGAGTTTTGATTTCCCCCGAAAAGAGCTTTTCGTGGTTTACCCAGTTGCCGTATTCGGGTGCGAGCAGCTTTTTACGATAAGTTTCACCTGAGCCCGCAGTCAGCAACTGCCGGTCGATCCATTCGATCACCGCATTGCGCTGCGAATCAGCCGGCTGGGTTTCCTCGTCAGGCGGAGGCATGTCGCGGGCCGTCAGTTGGGCAAGGATTTCAAGCCACAAGTCCGAAGTCTCGTCCTTTGCGAAATCGACCGATACCTCGTGCAGAGCCAGTTTGCCCTTTTGCTTTTTTTCACCGTGACAACGCATGCAGTTCTCTTTCAGGAATGGCTTGATCTTTTGTTCGAAGCCGGCGGGAGCTACAGCCCTTGCCGCCATGCCTGAGAGGAGGAGCAAAGCAATGGAAAGAATCCAGACGATGATGATTCGGTTTCCAATCATGCTGACAGCCATCTCAAAGATTTGGTGGAACAGGGGCGTTCTTTCGCCGTTTTATCTTTAGAAACCGTGCGGTCATGATTTTTTCCGCTCATCCCAATAGGTGAGTTCGTATTCATGGCAACTCCCCTGAAGGTCTTCCAGCTTAGACCTGAAGAATGATTCCGCATCGCTCACTCCCTTATTGTAAGCGTAAGGCCCGATTTCCTTGATAAAATAATCGAGAAGCAGTTTCGCTTTCAGGGTTCCAATCTCCTCATCCCATTCCTCCAAAACAAACTTTTTGATCGAAGGAATAATATCCGCAACTTCTTCTTTGGTTAATTCTATGGGCATTGCAACGAGTCATTCCATTTTAATAAATTAAATATGCACATGAGTTTGCAAGCTCTTAAGCAGTTCGCTTAAAGGTGAAACCCGTTCGCCCAAGGATCAATCTTTCTTGATGTTGGTATTGGCCGCTCCGTAGGCGTTGTGACCAGTCGAACCACCCGGCAGGATGGGATGTTCTTTCTTGGGCAAATGAGCTGCATGCTCCTCGATGATCGATTTGTTTTTTGGGTTGTTCGCCAAATTCTTCCATTCGTGCGGATCCTTGCTCAAGTCGTACAGCTCCCGTGATCCGTCGAAATACTGTATAAAGCGGTAGCGGGTGCTCCGCACCGAGTAGTTGCCCAGTCCGAAACTGGTGATGGCGGGATAATTCCATTCCTTTTTGGGGTTCTTCATGAGGGGGACTAGACTCTGTCCTTCCTGGGTGGAATCTGCGGGCAGTCCGGCCAATTCAAGCAGGGTTGGAAACACATCCAACAGCTCCGCAGGTCGATTGGTCTTCTGGCCGGCTTTATGACCGGGAGCCGTCACGATAATGGGTACCCGGGTCCCGTCCTCCCAAAGGGATCGCTTGGCCCATCGCTCCTTTTCCCCGAGGTGGAATCCGTGGTCGGAGAAAAGGGCGATGATCGTATTGTCCGCATAGTCACTTGACTCCAGTGCATCGAGCACAAGACCCAGGCAATGATCAGCAAAGGTCACCGATGCGAGGTAGGACTGCACAGCATGTTCCCACTGTCCGGCTTCGCTGACCCATTTGTGGGTGGGTGAAACATGCTTCAAATTGGTCAGGTCGATGGCATACTGACTGAGATCCTTGAGGTCGTCCTTTCGAATGGCGGGGAGCTTAACCTGATGACGCGGATGCATGTCGAACCATTTCTTGGTGGCATACATCGGAACGTGAGGACGGTAAAACCCGACCCCCATGAAGAAGGGCTTGTCGTGTTTCTTCTTCAGTTGTTGGACGGCCCACTTGGCGCATTTCATGTCGGGCATCAAGTTGTCGTCGTCCGGAAAGACTCCCCAGTCCCACAAGGGGT
>JAURNO010000187.1 GCA_030830145.1 Verrucomicrobiota bacterium | reverse complement strand
GATTTGAACGTGACTTCCACATCGGGCCTTCCCGTTTCCTTTGATATTTTGGAAGGAAATGAATCGGTCGATCTCAATGCTTCGATCATGACGATAAAGAAGCCTGGTTCGGTTCGCATATTGGCTAGACAAAATGGAGACTCTCATTGGTTTGCCGCCGAACCGCTGCCCCTGGAATTTCAAATCATGAAGAGAGAACTGATCGTGACTGCCCAGGACCAATTCAGGAGCACCACGGAATCCAATCCGGCCCTGACTTACACGGTCGAAGGCTTGGTCAATGGCGACAGCACCAACGATTTCAATCAGTCCATCCTAATATCCACTACTGTTGGTGATGGCAATTTCTCCTCCCCTACTCTTGCAGGCGTCTATCCGATCACGGTGGGCAATGCCTTGTCCTCGCATTACTATTTTGTTTTCCTCAATGGAAACCTCACCGTTTCCAACAAAAGCCTGCAAACCTTGGTATTCGATCAAAACCTCAGTTCCGTCCGGGCAAATTTGGCTTCGGTCAATTTGTTGGGGTACTCTCTCGATGGTAATGGCAGTCCCACGGCGCTTCCTCTTCTTTACACGGTTGAAGACGAGACGGTCGCTCGACTCAAGGTGACCCGCCAAGAGCATCTTCTTGCCCATTGGAAACTCGATGAGGAACTTTACTCGAGTGCCCGTGACGCGGAAGGTGGATATCATGGTACCTTGGTTGATCTGGTAAACCTAGGACCTTCTAATTCATGGACCCGAGGGATTTTCTCCAATGGCCTTGATTTGGGCAACCCCGCAGGAAGGGTCGAACTTGGAAGCGTGCCTTTCGAGGGTGCTTTTACCTTGTCCCTGTGGTTGAGCTCTCAGGACGTCAACGGAAGTAAATCGACTATTCTGGCAAAAGATGGGTTGCAGGGGATGAACTTATTCAACTTGCATAAAGACAGCGGATCCGGAGGAGTCGTCTTCAGCTTCTTCGGTGATGGCAACTCCACTGCATTTGATCTTAATTCATCGACGCCTGTACTTAAACAGGACGAGTGGGTTCACTTGGCCGTGACTTTCGACGGGAACTCTACATTGACCATGTATGCGGATGCCGTTCAAGTCGCCCAAGCCACTGGGTTTGCCATCTCGGGAATGCCGTTGGACCAAAGGTTTTCCAATCTCAAGTTAGGTTCTTCCGTTGACCCCATCGATGCCTTGATCGATGACTTGCGCGTTTACAAAAGTTCGTTGAGCGTCGCCGACCTGTCCAAAATCTTCGGACAAGGAGGAGGAGACTTCAATCAACTTGAACTAATCGGTTCGGGGACAACGAAAATCGTAGCCTCGCAAAGTGGAAACGACTTTTTTGCCCAAGCTGTTCCCGTGCCCAATTACTTGACCGTCGTCAAAGTACCACAGAGCATAAGTTTTGCATCGATTCTCGATCATTCGGTGGGAGATTTTCCATTCATGCTTGAAGCCAATGCAACCTCCGGATTGCCGGTAAGCTTTACGACCTCCGATCCAACACGTGCCGTAGTGAATGGTAGTCAGGTTCATATTTACGGTCCAGGCGAGGTCACCTTAACGGCCATTCAACCGGGTGACTCGCGTTTCGAACCAGCTCAACCGGTGAGTCGTTCTTTCATCATTGGTTTCGGCAATCTCTTTTCCGATTCGGCGCCCGGTCTTAAGCTTTGGTTGGATGCCAATGACGTCAACGGGGACTATGACCGTGACGATCAGTATGATTTTATCTTTGGCAACAAAGTAAGCATGTGGGCAGACAAGTCGGGAAATACGAACAATCCGATTCAAGCAGTAGACGGAAACATGACTCGCTGGTTGCCCAATACCTTGAACGAAAAGCCGGTGGTCTCATTTGATGCCGGTCAGAACTTCGATATTCAGAATTCGGTACCAAGTCCTCAATTCGTATTCATCGTTCACCGGCAAAGCTCAACGGGAGCATCCTATGTTCTTGGAGGTGATCTGGCCACGACCGGTCCGGACGGCTTTTTCGAGCTGAGTCATGCTTCGGAGAATGTCAGAATTGTCTCCGAGACGCCTAGTAATTATTGGGCCGTCAATTCTCTGCGGGTTGTACCCAACGGTCAGTCTTTGTGGATCAATGGAGAAATTATCGGGGCGGATTCTTATTCTCAAGGAGCCATTCCCTTCGATCAGGTAGGTCAAACTTTCATGGGTGAAATTGCCGAAGTCCTCGTCTTCGATCAGCCGGTCAACTCTGTGAACCGTAAAAAGATCGAAGGTTATCTCGCCCATAAATGGGGACTGAAAGACCAACTTGGTCCTCTTCATCCCTATCATACCGACCCCCCTGCTTTCGGCGGCCCTCAGACGATCAGTTTTCCTCCATTAGTTGACAAGGCGGTTGGGGATTCAACCTTCCCTCTCCTTGCCCTGGCATCGTCGGGGTTACCCGTTAGTTACGTTTCATCCAATCCTTCGGTCGCGGTGGTCGTCGGAAACTACGTAACGGTCCTGAGTGCCGGAGCTACGACCATTACTGCAATGCAAATGGGAGATGACCGCTATCACCCTGCATCACCGGTCAGCCGGGTTCTCCACGTCGTTCCTCCGGGGGTCAAAGACGACCAATACATCACTTTCCAACCTATACCCGAAAAAGTAAGGGATGACCCTGCCTTCGAGCTGAATGCATCCGCGATCTCATCGGGCGTCAACCATCCCGTGTTCACTTTGCCGGTCAGCTTTAGAGTCGATTATGGTCCCGCCTCAGTCAACGCCGCAGGGGTTTTGGTTTTGGATGGCATGGAAGGAAACGTAAGCGTAACCGCCACCCAAAGCGGGAGTGCGTATGTGAAGGCTGCCGCCCCGGTCACTCAAATATTCGAGGTAAGCTCCAGGCAAAGACAGGAGATCCGTTTTCCTGCACCAGGCACCGGTGGTTTGCGTTTGACGCCCCGCGGGCACCGTCCTCTCGTACTTCAAGGCGTATCCGTCACGAGTGGTCTTCCCGTTCAAATTACCAGTTCGGATCCCGATGTCGTTCAAGTTTACCGAGGAAGCAGGATTATACCGAGAAGGAGTGGTACGGTTACCTTGACCTTTGATTCTCCGGGCAATGCCTTTTTCGTTCCCGCGGAAACGCAGACAAGAAGTTTTACCGTAATTGAGCCAAGCCGGAGCGTATGGAAGGCTTTTCGACGCGGAGATGTTCGTTATGAAGATATTACAAGCCGCTTTTCCGACAGGTTGCTTGCCCGCAATCCAGGGCTTACTCTGGTGGAGGCCAGAAAAATCTTCGATGAAGACTACAGCGATTCGGACGGCGACGGATACAGTAATCTTTTTGAGCGAGCGTTAGGGACAGATTCTCTTGGACCAGATAGGAGACAAGACTTGCCGATGCAACCTGTTCAAGGTGATAAGCGTCAACGAATTTCCTTCGTGCGTTGGAAAGCCGACCCCGTCACGAATTCCACCGCTGCCAACGTGGGTGAGGCTTTTGAGTATCACGTTGAACAAAGCGACGATCTTGAGACTTGGGAAACCGCTGGCGTCCAACTCGAGCAGGTAGTGGATCTTGGCGGTGGGATGGAGCGTGTGACTTATGTTACTTCCTCACCCCTGCCGTCCGGGCAACGCAAGTTTATCCGTTTGAGAATTACGGTTCCTTAGCGAATTTGGTCTTGTTCAATCTTTTTGCCTTCGTGCGAAGGCGATCCGCTCCTTTAATTTTCGGGCGTTTGGCCAAGTACGATATCGAAATTGGCTGCTAGTTCGCCAAGTTTGGAGCCGGATATAGGATCAAAAGAAACGATGAGTGAGTTCCGGGCCTTCTTGTCCTTGACTCGGTTCAGTATGAAATCCCGCTTGTTGCCAGGCTCTCCTTTTACGTAGCATTGAGTCGTGAACTTTTTCATCCCTTTGGAAGACACGCTCATGTGAATATGGGGTGTTCTGCCAGGATAAGGGTTTGGTTTGATCGTTCGAAAGAAATACCTTCCTTGGGCGTCGGTCAGAAACCGACCGTATCCCTGAAAGTTCGAGTCTTGTTTTTTTCTGCTCCCTCCCCTGCTGTGGAGATAGACTCCGTTTCCATCTACTTGCCAAAGCTCTACGGTTGCATGACGAATGGGGTTTCCTTTTGAGTCGGTTACCCGTCCGCCCAAGTACGCGATAGTTCCAACCGATGGGGTGAGAGAGTCGTTGATCAGAACCAAGTCGTTGTCCGTGTCGAGAGGGAGTTTGTCGGGGTAAAAAGGGCCGGGCGTTTGCATCGGGGTGATCGTCAGTTGTTCGGCCATTAGACCGGGAACCAAAAAAAAGGGAGAAAGTTGTAGCGATTGATTGAGGAATGAGCGGCGGTTTGTTTTAAGTTTGTACATATACCCACCATGTTTTCTAAAGTGGAGAGAGGAAAGTATAAAAAGAGTAAAAAATAAAACTTGGTATCCCATTCTTTTTGAGATTGCGAAAAGGATAGGAGGGCAATCATAATTGCTCTTTTATTTAACCCTCAAAATTATCATATATGAAAAAAATCATCTCTTTGGTTATTCTTTCCCTCTTCTCCACGACTTTGTTCGCTGGTGAGTTTCCTGATATCAGCATTAAGGAACTCCAAAAAGCAATTAAGGATGGTAAGGTTGCTGTAATCGATGTAAACGGAGCAGGTTCCTACAAAAAGGGACATATCCCGACCGCGATTTCCTTTGCTTCCAATGGCAAGCAGCTTGCTAAGCACCTGCCCAAAGATAAGAGCACCTTGGTTGTTGCTTATTGCGGTGGCCCGGGATGCAGCGCATACAAGCGTGGCGCCAGTGCCGCAGCCAAGCTCGGATATAAGAATGTGAAGCATTTGTCCGCCGGGATTTCCGGATGGAAACGCTCTGGAGCCGAAGTCGCCAAAAAGTAACTTTACCAAAGTCTCTTTCAAAAAGGGCGCCTGGTGGGCGCCCTTTTTTATTTTAGCCCCGCATATCGAGCTGAAATTGCTTCGAGAGCCTCGTTGATTTCTTTTCTTTCGCTTTCTCTAAAGTAAGAAAATTCTTTGGACAGTTTGGATTGGGGGGTGGTCATTACCGTTTTAATTTTTGATAAAACGGCATCTTTCAACTCATTGGGTAACCCTTCAAAGGATTGGCTCCCAATCATGTAACTGCACCTTCTCTGCATAAGTCTGTCATGAAGGTTAAATTGGCGGAGAGGTTCACCCCTACCCTGGAAATCCTTCGCAAACATCGAGTCTTCGAAGGAAATCGCCTGCGGTAAAGGCACTTCGGTCCGGAAAAGAGCATAATCTGTGATTCG
>JAURNO010000186.1 GCA_030830145.1 Verrucomicrobiota bacterium | reverse complement strand
ACAAGGAGGATCGTTCTCCGCAAGCCTATGGGAAGAGGCTCGAGTTCTTGGTCGCACGATTGAAGAAGACCGGAGCCAAGCTAATCTGGGCGACCACCACCCCCGCTTGCCCAACCAATGAAACAACCATGAAAAGGAGGTTCAAGCAGGAGGTGCGGATTACGAAGGATCTCGAGCGAAAATACCTCGAGGTCGCCCTTGGGGTTATGAAACAAAACGGGGTGCAAGTAAACGACCTACACGCTTTCATCAAACCACAATGGGCCAAATATTCGATTGCCGACGACAACGTTCACTTCAAGCCCGAAGGAAAGAAAGCGCTGGGAAAAAAAGTTTCCGACTGTATCGACGGTGCGTTGAGGCGAGCTGCTTCCGGAAAAAGATAAAACCCGAAAACCACTTGGAGCTCCAATTAAACGGGTAGCAGGTTATGAAGGCCCAATACAAAGATATCCGGACTGGGGAAACCCAACCTTCGAAGATTGACCCGCAAACTTGTTCATTCAGTCTCTTCGTCCTTTGAGAACACGCTCACCAGGAGAACGAAAAAGCAGAGAGTGAGGCTGAAGAGGGGAACCTGAAGGGCCGGAGGGAGAGAGTAGATAATCGCGGTTGCGGGAATCCAAACAAGCCAAGTTGAGAGCAGAAGGCGGGCGACTTCGAATAGGAATGACTGTTTGGTTGTTCTTTGAATGAACAGAGCCCACGAAAACCCATAATCTTTCCATCCGTAGAAGACAGCAGTGACGGGGGCCGCCCAAAGTATGCAGTAGACAAACTGGTCCACGAAGACCTTGGTCGCAATGGTGGCCCAATCCAATTCGTTGCCAAAGAGGAGGCTTTGCAGGCGGTAAAAGGCATCGACTTCCGTTCCACGGGCAGCCCAGTAAAGGAGGAAAAAAGCACCATAGGAAAAGACCATTCCTCGGGGGATTTTTCCTGTTCCCCAAAGATAAAGAAAGGGAATCAAGCCTCCGAAAAAACCGGTTGCGACGAACGAATACCAATACCCGTACTCCCGTTTTGTTTGCATGACGAGATCGAAAAAAGTTCTTGAAGAATCGACTAAATAGTAAGTCAGAACCACACCCAAACCGATGAGCCACAAAACGATCCCGGGAATCAAGTTTGCCCGGAACCCTGCCGTACTGACCCGCCAAAGAGTGGAGCTTGTGTAGTCGGTATTCTTACTCAACATTAGATCACCGCAAGGTGCTTTGATTTTTCCTTATCTTCTTTGTCGATTGCATTTCCCAAAGGATTCTTTTGCCCGAATTAGCCCATTTAGCCAAGCCAGATAAAAGCGGGTTGTAGACAATCAAGACATGCAATATGCGTACAATTACTTTGAGCAACCCATTATGAAAGATTCCCCGAGAAAAGAAATCCTCGAAGAAATCACCCATGCCATAGGCAAGATCGAGTTGCCCCACCCCGTTCGCATGGGAATCGACGGAATGAGCGCATCGGGCAAGACGGTCCTTGCCGACGAACTGGCCGAGCTTTTGCAAGAACATGGGAAGAAAGTCATTCGGGCGGGATTGGACGGGTTTCACAACCCGCCCGAAATTAGGCACAGGCAAGGCTCCATGTCGGTCGAGGGATACATGGAAGACTCTTTCGATTACCCGGCAGTCAGGGAAGAAGTCCTTCACCCTTTGGGCCCTGAGGGCAACCGATGGTACTCTCCCGAAATTTTCGATCACCAAAAAGGGGAATCGGTCAAACCGGTCCTCCGCGAAGCTTCCGTCGACTCCATCCTGCTCTTCGAAGGCGTCATGTTGTTCCGAGAGGAATTGATCGACTTCTTCGATTTCCGCATCCTGGTAATCTGTTCGGAAAAAGTAATTCTCGAACGGGCCAAAATTCGAGACCTCGAGCATTTTGGAAACCTTGAAACCTTGCTCGAAAAATACGGGCATCGCTTTATTCCCGGCCAAAAAAAACACCTCGAGGAAAATCGACCTGAAAGAACCGCGCACCTTCTCTTCTTCAACGACGATCCCGAAAAACCGAAACTAACCAAACCTCGCTAAAAGAAAGGATGTTTTTTTCCCTTGATCGATCACTTCGGATTTCCTTGGATGTACCTAGCCCTTGTATCATTTCCCTTCCGAGTCCAATTCTCTTACCTAAAGCAAAACCAACGTGCAAATAGCTCTCGCAACGTTCAGCTTCGACCATGTGGTCACGGTCGTTCAAAACCACCTTGAGGTATTGGGACCCATGGATCACTTTACTTTGGCGGTCAACCTCTTCATCTTGATCTTCTCCAAATGGTTTGCGACCCGCTATGGTAAGATCAAAGACGAGAGCAAAAGCCGTTCACGTCTGAGAATCCTTCATTTCGCCAATCTGTTCCTCTTTATTACCTACCTTGTGGCGGTTGTATTCGAGATCAGTATCGGGCGATCCATCAGTCAAACTTTCCTCGTTATTCTCGCCAGCTATTTGCTCATTCACTTTACCGAGGCTCTGATACTCAAGAAATACGGAAAGGCCAAGGCCATCGAAGATTTCTCCCAAACCTCCGAGACACATACTTCGAGAACCCTCGAACTCTTCGTTTGTTTCGTAATCATCTGCATCAGTATCGTTCTGCTGATTAATATCTGGGGATT
>JAURNO010000185.1 GCA_030830145.1 Verrucomicrobiota bacterium | reverse complement strand
TCGTGTCGAACAGTTTCTGGCTGCCCGAAGTGAACTGGTACCGAAACCCGGGAAAGAAAGGTCTCAAGTGGGGCCAGTTATGGGAGCAGAATCTTTTGATCGATACCAAACAGAAGACCAACGAACTCTGTCAGTTCCTTGATATCGACGGGGACGGCAAACGCGAATGGATCGCCAACCAATGGAACAAGAAGGCCCCCACGATCGTTTGGTATCAGGATGACAAGGGTAAGTTCAAGGGTCATACGATTGGGCCTCAAAGTGGTCACGGGATCGGTTTTGGGGATTTGAACAACGATGGTCGAAGCGACATTGTCATCGGTACCGGTTGGTACGAACGACCAAAGGGTGATCCCTATGCCGGTCCATGGAAGTATCACCAAAGTTGGACCAAGAGTTTGTCTTGCCCAGTACTGATCCGCGATGTCAACGGTGACGGCAAGAATGATCTGATTTGGGGCAATGGTCATGATTACGGCGTCTTTGCATGGGTGTCCAAGGGCTTCGATGATAAGGGCAACTTCCTATATGACGAAGTCAAGATCGACGATTCTTTCAGTCAAGCCCACGCTCTTCACTTTGCGGATCTGGACGGCGACGGCGTGGATGAGCTGATCACCGGCAAGCGCGTTTACGGGCACAACGGCCGTGATCCGGGAGCCGACGACGTTCCGGTTGTCATGTACTACACTTGGGATAAGAAGTTCAAGACCTTCGGCAAGCACGTTGCGGCCAAGGGTGCAGGCATTGGATTGCACATCGTCACTGCTGACCTGGATGCCGACGGCGATCTGGAGATCGTGGTTCCCGGCAAAGAAGGTACCCAGATTCTCTGGAACAAGCTAAAGTAAAAGGTTGTCACCTTACCGCCCGAAGTCGGTAATGGATTCGGTTTTTTATTTCACTTTTTTTTCCTAGTGACTAGACCAAGTGGCCTTGGTTAGGTGTGGTCGAGAAAATGGAAAACTTGGCACGACTTTTCAGCATCACCTTCCTCGCGGTCATATGCTTGCTCGCCAGCATCCCATGCAGCGTTGGTCTCCACGCTTCATCCAAGAGTGCCAAACCCAATATCCTGCTTATCCTCGCGGATGACCTGAGCTGGTTTGATCTGGGCTGTTACGGAAGCAAGGACGTAAGCACCCCGAACATAGACCAGCTTGCCCGCGAGGGAATGACCTTCTCCCATGCTTACACGGCGACTGCCATGTGCTCTCCCACCAGGCAACAATTGTATACGGGCTTGTTCCCCGTCCGCAGCGGTGCGATGGCCAACCACTCTGCGGTGAAGCCGGGTACCAAGAGCATGGTCCATCACCTGAGTGAACTTGGCTACCAAGTCTCCTTGTCCGGAAAAGAACATTTCGGTCCACCGGAATCCTTCCCGTTTGAAAAACGAGAGGGCCTGAAGATTCCATCCGGACCAGAACCCTTTTGTCTGGTGCTTGCCTCCAAAAAACCGCATGACGGGTGGCCAAAGGCAAAAGGGTATGACCCGGCTAAGCTCACCGTTCCTCCCTATCTGGTTGATAATTTGGAAACGCGCAGGTCCTTGGCCCGGTATTTTACTGAGATCACTCAGTTGGATGACGACGTGGGTACGCTGATGGCCGACTTGCAAGCGAAGGGGAAAGCAAAGAACACCGTGGTGGTTTTTACCAGCGAGCAAGGCTCGGCTTTTTACGGGGGGAAATGGACTTGCTACGACCGGGGCTTGAAAACTGCATTCATTGTCAAGTGGTCCGGTCAAATCAAGCCGGGAAGTCGGAGCGATGCCCTCATTCAGTATGTTGATGTGGTTCCAACCTTAGTTGAGATTGCGGGAGGAAACCCCACCCAAGTGGATACCGGTAGGAAGGGGGCTATTGGAGGGGGGAACGGATTGGACGGCAAGAGCTTCCTGAAAGTCCTGCGAGGGGAACGCAAGGAGCACAATTCGTATGTCTATGGCGTTCACACGATGCAGGGAGCCTGGATTGGCGGGCCTTACCCCATTCGTTCCGTTCGGGACAAAAAATACAAATACATTTGGAACCCCATGCACGATCGTTTTTTTGTCAATTTCAACAACATTGGAAATCGATTGAATTGTTGGCAAAGCTGGCTGCAGGATGCAGAAACCAATCCGCAGGCCGCTTTAATCGTAAGGCGATGGATCAAGCGGCCGGAGATCGAATTTTACGATACCGAGAAAGATCCCTATGAACTCAATGATTTGGCAAAAAACCCGGAGTATGCAGAGACGATCAAGCGTCTGAAAAAACAATTGGAACGCTGGATGGCCCAGCAGGGAGATCAGGGTATCGAGACGGAGTTAAACAACCCTAAAAGCAGCAAGGAAGCACAGTGGAAACCCATGCTGAAAAAATACTACAAGGCGAACAAAGACAGCTACGACCAAATCTTCAAAGGGCGAAAGTAAACCGTTCAACAAAAGCTTTAATTATACGCACATAGGCGATAAGAAATTGTCGCATCCTCAGAATGTCCGTCTATTGTATTGTGTAATGAAAATTCTCCCACCT
>JAURNO010000184.1 GCA_030830145.1 Verrucomicrobiota bacterium | reverse complement strand
CTTTCCTTCCGACCCAACGCTCTGTTCAAACGAGCTAACAAATCACCCCTTTTGGCTTTTCCGTTTCTGTAGTATTATGGAAGAGGAAAACAAACAAAATGACGAAGGTGAGGTTGATTCGCTCGAAACGCTCACTTTTCAAGAGGCAAGAGTGTTGGGCTCTTTGATTGAAAAGGAGCTCACCACCCCTGAGTACTATCCAATGTCTCTCAACGGCCTGGTCAATGCCTGCAACCAAAAAAACAATCGCCTACCCCGGTCCGAGCTCAGCGAGGAAGAGGTAGGGCGGACCATTGAGGAACTTCGAATCAAGCGGTTGGTCCACCGAGTGGATTTGGTTGGTTCCAGAGTTCCAAAATTTCAGCACAATGCCGAAAAGGAACTCGATCTGATCAAAGCTGAAAGAGCTCTCCTTTCCGAACTTCTCAACCGCGGGCCCCAAACCACCGGAGAACTGAACAGTCGAGCCAATAGAATGTTCGAGTTCGACGGTCTGTCCGACGTCGATGAGACCCTCCGGGAAATGGAGGAGCGGCAACCATCCTTAGTTTCACAAATGGATCCCGTTCCTGGAAAAAAAGAACGGCGCTGGCATCACAATTTCGGACCTCCACCGAGGGTTGAGGAATTGCAGGACGGTTCTACCGTATACGTTCCCGCCCCCGACGAGCGATTGGATCAAGTAGAAGAAATGGCATCGGAATTCAAGGAACTCAAGGAAGAGGTCGAAGCCCTTCGCTATCAATTGCGCGAGCTTTCTGATCAATTCAAGGATTTCCGGAAGGAATTCGAATAAAAGTCTTCTTTTTCTAAATCCTCAGAGAACCTTCTTTGAGTCGCTGTCTGAAATCAGCGTAGGTCCTCTTAATGCCATCCCGAATGGGAATCTCGGCTTTCCATCCCAAAGAGGCCATGACACTCACGTCCAAACTTTTGATGGGCGTACCGTCGGGTTTGCTCAAATCATGCGTGATCTCACCACTGAAGCCAACCACTTCCTTGACCATGTTTGCCAGTTCCAAAATAGTTTGATCTTTCCCTGAACCCAAGTTCACCCAATCGGGCGGATCTTCTAATTCCAGCAAATGCAACAAACCTTGCGCCAAATCATCGGCATGGAGCAATTCGCGTCTCGGCTTGCCGGTTCCCCAAATGCAAACTTCGTTTAGATTCTTTTCGTTGGCCTCATGAAAACGACGGATCAAGGCAGGGAGAACATGCGAATTGTCGGGGTGATAATTGTCACCCGGGCCATAAAGATTGGTCGGCATGGCCGAGTGAAAAAGAACTCCGTATTGCTCCCTGTAATGACGACACATTTCGAGGCCAGCGATTTTAGCGAGTGCATAAGCTGAATTGGTCGGTTCAAGGGGACCACTAAGCAAGCATTCCTCTCTCAAAGGTTGGTGTGCATCCCTGGGGTAGATACAGGAACTGCCCAAATTAAGAAATCGCCTGACGCCATACTGCCATGCAGAATGAATCAAGTTGGCATTGATTAGAAGATTTTCACGAATAAACTCGGCAGGATAGGTGCTGTTGGCATGAATCCCACCGACCTTTCCGGCCGCATTGATTAGGAACTCAGGCCTGTCGTTACGAATGAAATCTTCCACTGCACCCTGATCGCAAAGATCGAGATCGGCCCTGGTTTTCGTAATAATCTCCCAATCTTTTGCCGACGATGACAAGGCCCGCAGAATGGCCGAACCGACCATTCCACCATGACCACTAACGAAAATCCGTGACATCACGCAAGATCGACGTCTGCCAAAGCCCTTTCCCGTTCGGCCAATTTCATGTCTGACTCGACCATGATGGAGACCAATTCCTTGAAAGTGACTTTGGGTTCCCAATTCAATTTTTCCTTAGCCTTGGATGCGTTGCCGATCAAAAGATCCACTTCGGCAGGGCGTTCGTACTTCTTATCGAACCCGACATATTCTTTCCAATCCAAATCAAGACAGGAAAAGGTTTCCTCCAAAAACTCACGCACGGTGTGAGTTTCATTGGTTGCTATCACGAAATCATCTGGTTTCTCCTGCTGAAGCATGAGCCACATGGCCTCTACATATTCTTTGGCGTATCCCCAATCTCTCTTTGAATCCAAGTTGCCAAGAATAAGCTTTTTCTGCAGTCCAAGCTTTATTCGTGCGGCGGCCAGGGTGATTTTTCGGGTAACGAAAGTCTGCCCCCTTCGAGGTGACTCATGGTTGAAAAGAATACCGCTACTTGCATGCAAGCCATAGGATTCCCGATAATTTACGGTCAGCCAATGGGCATAGACTTTTGCGCAAGCGTAGGGCGATCGTGGCCAAAAGGGCGTGGTCTCAACTTGGGGTACCTCTTGAACTTTACCGTACATTTCCGAAGAAGAAGCCTGATAATATCGAACCTTTTCAACCAAACCGGCCTCGCGAACCGCCTCAAGAATCCGCACGGCCCCCAATCCAGTGACGTCGCCCGTATATTCAGGAATATCGAAAGATACCCGAACATGGCTTTGAGCACCCAAATTATAAATCTCGTCCGGTTGCAAATCATACAGCAACTTGACCAATTGGACTGCATCAGCGAGATCTCCGTAATGAAGATACAAGTTAGTGTCATCCACTAAGGGGTCCTTGTAAAGATGAGCCAATCGATCGGTATTGAAAGTCGATGCTCTCCGAACGATGCCATGGACCTCGTAGCCTTTTTCCAACAACAGTTCGGCCAAGTAAGAACCATCTTGTCCGGTTATTCCGGTAACGAGCGCTTTTTTCATATGAGATGAACAATATTTAAAAAAAACGATATCGTAAAGAATGCATATTGTTGGGGGTGCAAGCTGCTCAACTGCATTGACACGACGCCCTCATTCTTGCATTTTGGGAATATCCACTCGGGGGATTAGCTCAGTTGGTTAGAGCGCATGCATGACACGCATGAGGTCACTGGTTCGACTCCAGTATCTCCCACCATTCTCCTACCCATCCAAGATACCGACCGGAAAACAGAGAATGGCACAAATTTTCTCTCTTTGATCGCTCAATCGGAACCGTATTCCTTTGGCATTCAAATCGTTGAATTCCAACATTACGGCAAACGATAAAAAACCGATGGTTCCAAAGCGGTCAGGATGCCAGGAAACTTGTTTGGAATCCTTATTGGATTATTAGACTGTTTCACCCAATTCGTTGCCACGAAAAGAGTCATGTTAAAGATATCTTTTCTTTGCTCACGAGGTTTATTACGGGGACCTCCAAACCAATTTTGCCTCCAACTACGAGTCATCTGAATGAGATGATTTGAAAACCTATATTGTTTGGTATTCTACCTTACATAATTGGTATTTCTCTAGATAAAGAAATGCGGAGAGAAGATATTCGTCGCGTACTCTAAGCCACGTACCCCTACATTATAAGACAAAAGCATATTCGTAAGGCATATATACTTACATTTTTGACGGAAAATACACTACTGCATAAGTAAGCCATTTCGCCTTGCAGTACTTTACATTTTTTTAATAACTTCAAGGTGTGAGCACTTTTTCAAAGTCACTTAGCACCTATTCAAAAGCTTACCCGGGAAGCCTCACGGAACTTGCCGGGAAAGTCCAATTGAGCCGACCTTCCCTATATGATGCCCTATCGGGAAAATCGATTCCGCGACCCGAAACTCTTGAGAGAATCCTGAAAGCTCTGGACTTGCCGGAAAAGTCTTCCGAAGAACTCAAGAAAGAGCACCAGGTGAGTACATCCTTATCCACGAGAAAGAAGAGGATGGAGTTTAGGCAACTGAAAGAATCCTTCGCCCAAGAAGTCGGATCCTATCTATTGAAAAAGGGTCTTGAAGTATCCTATATTTCATCGAGTGAAGAAACTGACCTTGTTGTTCGAACCGGTAAACAACGACTTCCCCTTCTTGCTTTGCCTCTCATTCACGACTATTCGAAGACATTGGGAGTCTTAATGATCGCCATGTACGAATATTCATCCTCGAAAGGTTATGTTTGCCTACCGAAGCTAAACACGGCAGACCGAAGAAAAAGCCCTGCCTTTGAACAATACGGTGTAAAAATCATTCCCTTCAAGAGACTACCTAAAATACTGGATGAAAGCTAAGATCGACCATATCAAAACAGTCATAAGTCATCCTATTAGTCATTTTAGTCATCCCCTGCCCTCTTATCAAGTAAACCGGTTGTGATGAAAGACCCGAAAAGACTCTGCCTGCATCCCGACGAAAGCTGTGTCGCCCATTCATTTTACATTATCCTCTATTTTTATAAGCTTTTTATAATTTGACATGGCTTGCGATGTTCTGTGCCATAATTTTATCGTGCCTTTATTTTTAAGATCAATCGTTTCACTCACATGAAAATCGCAGCGGGAGTTCTATTGATCGTAGCGGCGATTTTAAATGTTATTGGAGGTTGCACCTGGGCTGGTGCAGGTGCTTGTGCAGGGTGTGTCGGCGAGGTGTTGGACCAAGACCGACTTCATCAGGAGAACCAGTGGAGTGACAATGAAGATCCGATTGAAGTGGAGTTGAATGGCAGCGAAACAGAAAGTACGAACCCAAAAGAAATCCGACCCGAATCAAATGACGCCGGTTGGGGAGAGGGAACTTCCGATTACGATGAATTCGAAGAGTTTGACCCTACCGATCAAGAAACCATCGAAGAATTAAAAACCTCCGGAGCCGGGATGGCTCTTTATGGTTTTGCCATCATGATTCTTGCGGGAGTCATGATTGGAGCGGCCATTTGCGCGTTCAACGCCAAGAAGGCAAATTTTGTTATGATTACCGGTATCTTGTCGATTGTAGCGGAGATTATGGGCGTTTTGCTTGTATATTTCATTTTACCTGAACAAGAAGCCAATGACATTTTGTCCAGCGCGGCTCTTCTTTTCAAGCTTCCCGGAGTTTTGGCAGGTATTTTCGCCATTATCGCGGTGAGTTCGTTTCCTCACCCTCTTTCGAGATCGTAAATGGACAAAAGCTTTTGTCAGATTAGAACCGTTTTTCTCAATGAGCTAGCTTTTACACCCCGTAAAATAGCGGTCTCCGTGACTTTTGTTTTTTTCTGCCTTTTATGGGGCTTTGCCTTCAAGGGTTTGATTGAACTGGACGAATTCATAAAAACAGACAACTCCGAGAAAAGCGGCCTTTTTCTTGGTTTTTTAATGTGGGTTTTGGATATTGATCCAACACAATGGGTAGAGTTCCAAAAGAATGGGGTATTTTTTATCTCTTTTGGTATCCTGTCGCTCCTGACTACTCATTATTTCGTTATTATCATGACGAGCGATCAAACGGCTTCAGAGATTGGCAACCGCTACTTCAGGTACTTGATTACGAGATGTGGCAGAACGGAAATTTTTCTGGGTAGGTTGCTTGCTTCCCTAACGGTAGGCTTGATCGCAATTACTCTGACTGGAATCACGGCTTGGGGTGTCGATTGCTACCTAAACCAAACAACCTCAATTGATTCAGTGTTGTTTGTGATCAACACCTGCTTCTGGGTGTTTTGGTTTTGCCTTCCTTTCGTTTGCCTATGTTCAATGATTTCGGCTTGGAGCGGTTCCGTCGCGACCTCAATGCTTTGCTCCATGAGCTTGGCTTTCCTTCTTCCCAAAGTTTTCAACGTCATCGAATTAAGATGGAAGAAGGTAGAAGGAATCAAAGAATTAAGGGAATATTTTCCTGGGAACTTCACTCATTCGGTGCTGCTTGATCATGTTAGCGTCAGTAACCTGCTCGTTCCACTCGTTTACGCATCCTTGTTCCTATGGGTCGGGCGCTCCATTTTCAAAAGAAGGGAATTCCCGTGACTCCTGTGGTTGAGACCCAAAACCTAGGGAAGGCGTTCGGGGCGACAGTTGCTCTGGAGGGCGTAAACTTGGAGCTACCGACCAATCAGATTATCGGATTGGTCGGTCCGAATGGGGCTGGTAAAACTACTCTATTCTCCATTCTCTCTGGTTTTCTAAAGCCAGGTATTGGCTCCGTGCGGGTCTTGGGACATTCCCCACTGTCTCCCCAATTGCAGGGGCGCGTCTCAATCCTGCCCCAAGATGCTCCACTCAGAAAAGGAGTCAGCATTAGAAAACAGTTTGAGTTTTTTGCAAAGTTGCAGGGACTTTCCCCAGAAACTGCTTCCGAAGAAGCCGAAAAAGTCCTCTCTGAGGTAGATCTGTTGGAAAAATCAGTCGAAGGACCGGACTCCCTCAGTCACGGCATGAG
>JAURNO010000183.1 GCA_030830145.1 Verrucomicrobiota bacterium | reverse complement strand
GTCCGTAAATTCCTTTGATGGTGAGCATATTGAAGACCACGATATTCCAATCGATGGCCATTTCCTTCTCGGGGATACCAAGCATCGCAATCTTTCCACCATGGCACATGTTGGCAAGCATGTCGTTGAATGCCCGAGGGGAACCACTCATTTCCAAGCCCACGTCAAAGCCTTCTTCCATACCCAGTTCTTTTTGGACGTCGGGCAGGTTTTCCTTGGACACGTCCACCACGCGGGTGGCTCCCATCTTCTTTGCCAATTCCAGGCGGTATGGGTTCATGTCCGTGACCACGATGTGCCTGGCTCCCGCATGGCGGGCGATGGCTGCGGACATAGCCCCAATCGGACCGGCTCCGGTGATGAGCACGTCTTCTCCAAGGAGGTCAAAGCTCAGAGCTGAATGAGCGGCGTTTCCAAAGGGATCGAAAATGGCCGCGACATCCAGATCGATTCCCTTTTTGTGGGCCCAAACATTGGTTTGGGGGAGGGCGATGTACTCGGCGAAGGCTCCGGGGCGGGTGACTCCGATCCCCGCAGTATCCGAGCAAAGGTGGCGCCGCCCGGCCATGCAGTTACGGCAACGCCCGCACACGACGTGACCTTCCCCGCTTATCAGTTCGCCTTCCTTGAAGTCCTTAACTTCCGAACCCACCTCCACGATTTCCCCTACGAACTCATGACCGACGACAAGAGGTACGGGGACTGTCTTGCTGGCCCAGTCGTCCCACTTGTAAATGTGCAGGTCCGTTCCACAAATACCGACCCGGTCGACCTTGACAAGGACGTGATGAGGAGCAACTTCAGGCCGGGGTACTTCCTCCAACCAAAGACCCCCCCCTGCTTTCTTCTTAACGAGGGCTTTCATTCGGACAAGGTGTATGCATGAGGTGCATGCCAACAGTAGGAAAGCTTCTTGGCAGGAGAGCAAGGAAAAGACGTGCTATGACGCGATTCCAAGCGTGGGCCATTACTCTTTCTCAGTAGTCTTTTCCCGCCCAGCTGTTGAGGACGGAATGCTGCCAATTTTCGAGGGAATCCTTCATCTTCGCGACCCGGGCGGGCTCTTTGTCCGTAAGGTCGGTGGTTTCCATCGGATCTTTTTTCAGATCATACAGCTCGTAGATGACTTTGTTTTTCTTTTCGATCCGGTGAAGTTTCCAGGGCCACTCGTTCCAAGCGGCGTGTCCCTCAAGATCCGACATGTCGAAGGTTGGAAATTCCTTCACGTTCTTGAGGATGCGTTCGGGATGAGGGTTCGGCTTGCCAGCTTTTTGCGCATCCAACAGAGCCTTGATGATCCGGTCGCTCCAAGTGGACTGTCCATTCCGGAAACCATGCCAGAACCCCATGGGCGGCCTTGTCCGTTTTTTTCCTTCGAGGATGGGAAGCAGATCAATGCCATCCAGGATGGGTTGGTTGGCCGGCTGTTTGATTCCGGCAACCGCGAGCAGGGTGGGGTAGAGGTCCGAGCTGAAGGCCGGAACGTCGATTTCCTTGGCGGAAAAACGTTCGGGCCACTCGAGTACGGCCGGTACGCGCAGTCCACCCTCGTAAATGCTTCCCTTTTTGGCCCGGCCCCCGGAGGACTCGGTGACCAACCCTCCGTTGTCGCTACAATATAAAAAGAGAGTGTCTTTTTCGATGCCCAGTTTTCGGAGATGTTTGCGCAAGCGCCCGATTTGCTGGTCGAGCAGGGTGATCTCTCGGAAATATCCGGCTTTGGGGGTTCGTTGATTTTGATAGAGGGTCGCGGCGTTTTTCATCCCCTGAGGGATTTCGGGATGAGGGCCGTGGGGGGAAGGGAACCAGGTAACTGTGAACATCGGCTTTTCTCCGCCCTTGTGCTTGCTCAGAAAATCAAGGGTAGCATCCATCGAGATCACGGTGCCCGCGCCCTTGATTTGCAGGTATTTCCCATTGCGGCTGAGGTAGGGATCGTTGTCGAAGAAGTTCAACCCCGAAAGCCACTCGTCGAATCCGGCTCCGCCGGGGGATGTTGGGCTGTTCGGTTGGACGGATCCGATGTGCCACTTGCCGAAATGCCCGGTTACGTATCCGGCCTTGCCCAACTGCTCGGCTATGGTTTGCTCGTCCGGACGCATGTAGTGGCCATGGTTTGGTACGTTGGTCCGGAAAGGATGCCTGCCGGTCATCACGCTTGCCCGGGTCGGAGAGCAGACGGGAGCGCTTGCGTAGAAGCGGTTGAAGACAACTCCGCGTTTGGCCATCTCGTCGATGTTCGGCGTCTGTACGAAGGGATGTCCGGTGAACCCACAATCTCCGTAGCCATGGTCATCCGCCATAACGAGGACGATATGGGGTGGTTTTTCGGCAAAAGCCTCCCAGGCGCAAAACCATGACAAGGCGAACATGCAAATGCCTTTAACCCAAGAATAATTCATGGGGAGAGTTTTTTAGAATTGCCCGGGTTGTCCCCGAATCCAGTCCACGATCAACTCGATCTCCTCGGGCTTGAGTTTGCCATCTCTTCCGTAACAGGGCATCCGAT
>JAURNO010000182.1 GCA_030830145.1 Verrucomicrobiota bacterium | reverse complement strand
TGAAATTGAGGGAGCGG
Organism: Verrucomicrobiota bacterium; assembly: GCA_030830145.1. Classification (GTDB taxonomy): domain Bacteria; phylum Verrucomicrobiota; class Verrucomicrobiia; order Opitutales; family Seribacteraceae; genus Seribacter. The sequence continues at coordinate 4,661 of JAURNO010000182.1, read as the reverse complement.
GTGGATTGGATCGATCGGACATTGGACGAACTTTATCCTGCCCCACCCATTCCACTTGATCACAACGACCCGTTCACTCTGCTTGTAGCTGTTTTATTGTCCGCCCAATGCACGGATGCACGAGTGAACAAAGTTACTCCGGAACTCTTCGCATTGGCCGATAACCCTTTTGATATGTCTAAGAAAACGGTGGAGGCAATCAACCAAATCGTTCGTCCTTGCGGTCTCGCCCCTCGCAAGGCCCAAGCGATTCTGGGACTATCCGAAATTTTGCTCCAGAAACATGAAGGTGCCGTGCCTTCCACCTTCGAAGAACTGGAAGAACTTCCAGGAGTCGGTCATAAAACTGCCTCGGTTGTGATGACCCAAGCCTTCGGGCACCCTGCATTTCCCGTAGACACCCATATTCATCGCTTGGCTCAAAGGTGGAAATTAACGAGTGGTAAAAACGTAACCCAAACGGAGAAAGACCTAAAGAGACACTTCCCCAAAGAACGCTGGAACAAATTGCACCTGCAAATCATTTATTATGCTCGCGAATATTGTCAGGCACACGCATGCCACGGCATGGAATGCTTAATATGCAAATCTTGCTTTCCAGAGAGAAAAAGAAAGTTGAAGACCAAGAAAGCCTAACCCCCCTTGACGAACATTTTAGGTCTGGCTACTCCTAAGCGGGCAATGGCATCCTCGGTCAATCCGCTCTGATACAAGTAAACCTCTCTCAGGTTTTCCATACCAATTAGTGTATCGATCAGGGTATCGTCCATTTGCGCCCGAACCAAATTAAGATATGAGAGTTTCTCAAGAGGTTTGAGTTTGGCGACCCCCGCGCTTGTAACCGCTTTCGTCCCTTCCAGGTTGAGCTTTTCCAAGTTTTTCATTTGCAGGAGCAGCCCCAATCCTTCGTCCGTTACTTTGGAATTGGTCAGGTCAAGAGAAACGATATACTCTGCGAGCGGATCCAAAGCGGAAAGATCATCATCTTGCATGGCCATTTCCGAATCTACCGACGAAATGACCTGCAAGCCTTTGTCTCCTTCAATCGGCAGAATTCTAATCCCGGAAATACGGAGTCTTTGAAAATGCTCCTCTTCAAGCATTACTTCGGCAGGATTGGTGGGTTTGGTATTTACTTCAGACACGCCATTAGTTGCTGCACTTACTTCGGTGGATTTATTCTCAAGCGGTATTCCAAATTTGGCTATAAATGGACCCATGGTCTCAGGCATGGCGAAGTACAATCCGGTTACAACCCCGCAAACCACGATCAAGGTAACCGTAAAGACAATGAAAATGGAAAGGATTTTGGAAAACGCACCCCGTTGTTTGGTAACGACGACGGCACTTCCCTTTTTCATCCCGCTTATCTTCCTGGTTTTACGACGAACGGAAGTCGAAGGGTGGGATGACGTGCCCCCTTTGGGTTCATCGGTTTCCATTGCGGGCGATGATTGGGGACTAGAAACTTCGGTTGTACTTACCGCTGAAGGAGCAAAGGCAAGTAACTGACCAAGAGGTTGCCAATCCGTCTGTCCTTCGAACAGAGCAAAATCCTGTTCCAAAAACTGTCCGGAAGACAAATATTCTCGTGCTTGTTCAATCGTGTAAGGACCAAAAGTTTGACCCTCCCTGGAGAGATACAAGTTCATTTCGAACCAGTGCTGCTTGTTCCCTGGTTGGAATCAGAGGAACCTGTGGAAGGAGGTTGGGGAGCAGGAGCAGTCGAATCACCACTCGGTCCTTCATGTCCAAAAATTTCAAGGGGAATCCCGACTCGCTGCAGCTTAGGGACCACATCCTCAGGCCACACCGTGACTAAAACAAAAGCAACGAGATACGAAAGGACTGCAAGGATAAGGAAAACTAAAGAAATCGTGTAGAGCTTCGAAAATATGCCCGCACTCTTAACGACAATTACCGTTTGGCCCCGGTTCAAACCTTTTATTTTTTTTGATCTCGGGGTGATGGGACTAGGGCGGTCGGAGTGGTCATTGTCTCTTGCTTTGACCTTGCTTTCCCGAACCGACCTTGGGGGAGAAGAGGAGGCGACCGGGGGTGGAGGGGGTGGAGGCGGAGGCGGAAATTCATCGGGGACCGATTCGGCTGCTGCAGGTGGTGCTTGAAAGGATGGAACTACAGGTGGAGGAACAGAAGGAACAACTTGATCTTCGGCGATTTCCAAGGAAGGGGGAACACTTGTCTGCACCGGAGGCACGGGAGGCTCGTCTTCCTGATCATCTACGAATTGGTTATCATCCTCAAACCCTTCTTCGTCATCAACGAACACATCCTCCCACTGTTTCATTTTTTCATGGTCGAAATCATCTTCATTTTCTCCCTCTGAATCAGGAGATGAAGAAAGAAGCTGGTTAAGGGAAACCCAATCCTCTCCACCCTCCCATGATACAAGATCATCGGGAGAAAGTTCCCCTTGCGCAATAAGTTTGGCTACCTGATCTTTGGAGTAGGGTCCAAAGGTTTGATCATCTCTGGCTATGATTATGTTCATTTAAACAAGTATGATCATAATGGTTTTGCGAAAAAAATCCAAAGCAAAACGTAATTTTACCGCATCTCGCGGGGGGCCATTCGAAACAGAACGGTCCGAAGTCTTCAAATAGTGTGAACTAATCCATTCGCGTGACTTAAATTTGACATCCTATCAAGCGAAACAGGCTTCGAAACTCAGACTAGAAACTTTTACATGCAACAAGAAATTAAAAAATCATTCAGGAAAGGCAGGTAAAGGTGGAAGATCTTCATCAGCTGAATCTGCACCCGGGAGTGGAGGCAGATCTCCGGAATCCGCGTCAAGCGGAGGGAAGGCAGGGTCGTCTCCGCCGGGAAGAGGTGGCAAATCGCCCGAGCCTGAATCGAGCGGAGGGAACGCAGGCGGCTCGTCTGTACCAGGCAATGGTGGCAAAGCAGGGGGTTCTTCACCGCCGGGAAGAGGTGGCAAATCGCCCGAGCCTGAATCGAGCGGAGGGAACGCAGGCGGCTCGTCTGTACCAGGCAATGGTGGCAAGGCAGGGGGTTCTTCACCGCCGGGAAGAGGTGGCAAATCGCCCGAGTCTGAATCGAGCGGAGGAAACGCAGGCGGCTCATCTGCGCCTGGCAAAGGTGGCAAGGCAGGAGGTTCCTCTCCTCCGGGCAGAGGGGGCAAGTCATCCGAACCCGAGTCGAGTGGAGGAAAAGCGGGGGACTCATCTACGCCTGGTGGTGCGGGAATCGGAGGAAGCCCGGGTTCGTCTCCGCCAGGAAAAGAAGGTAGCTCGCTTGAGCCTGAATCGGCAGCAGGAAAAGCAGGTGAATCTTCAAGCTCCGGAAGGGAAGGTGTTTCCTCTGGGACGGGATTGGAAGGAGGAAAGGAATCCGTTACCTCTTCCACTACAGGAGTTGTAGGAGCATCAACGGTAGGTGCTTGCTCAGGCTCACTGCTTGAGACTAAATCGATAGGTGTTCCATCGGAACGCCAAGTTGCATCCTTGCCGCGCTTAAGACCATCGCTGTAAGCTCGTACATACATCTTTTGGCCATTGGGCCACCATCGAGTTACGGTGCCGTGCCACTTGCCGTCGTCATAATTTCTCTCATACATCTTCACGCCATTGGAGAACCATCGAGAACTGACCCCATGCTTCCTTCCTTTTGCCCATGATTCGTCTGAGGCTATGTACTCACCCCCATCAGCGCTTTTTTCCACCGTCAAGACTCGGCCGGTGAAAGGGCTGTCGGAAAACTTCTGAAAAAGTAATCCGTAGCGTGTTTCGAAAAACTGATCGTACTCTTGGGCAGTGACTTGATATGCGTCGCCGGAAACGCTTACCGCACCGCTCGATGCGGTCGAAGATGGGGCGTTTGTCTGCCTGTATTTATTTTGACAAGCTGTGAAAAACAGCAGGGGGACAATGGAAAAGATGCTTAGCAGAGATACTTTCATATCGATGATTCTGTTTATGAAGGTAAGATTTGCAAGGTCGAACATGAGCATCGGACAATCTTGTTGTAAGTTGCCCCATTTTACGTTTTTTAGAGTTATCTCCTGCCCTGTTAACATCATCCATTAACCTAACTCTCATATCATGACACTTGCCGATTTGCCTACTATCATACCAGCTTTCGGAGTATTGGCCCTTCTTTTTACTTGGTGGAAAACCAAGGAAATCAACAACGCCCCCGAAGGAACGGCCCGAATGGGGAAGATTGCCAAAAGCATCCAAGAGGGCGCGATGGCTTTTTTGAAAGCGGAATATAAAATTTTGCTTTGGTTCGTAGTCGGTGTGGCCGTCCTACTTTATTGGAGCGGTTCGACTAATGATCCAGACAGTCAAGGAATGATTGCCGTGGCATTTGTTGTAGGAGCTGTTTGCTCGGCATTGGCCGGATATTTGGGAATGAAAGTGGCCACCAAGGCCAATGTGCGTACCGCGAACGCAGCCCAAGATAGTTTGGGTAAAGCCTTGGAAGTTGCTTTCGCAGGCGGGTCCGTAATGGGCCTCGGCGTAGTCGGTCTTGGCATCCTTGGATTGGGTGGGTTGTTTGCCTATTTTGGAAATCACTTTGATGCTTTCGGTCCAGGCAAGAGTTTGGGTACCACATTGTCCGTCTTGACCGGCTTTTCTTTCGGAGCTTCATCCATTGCCCTGTTTGCCCGAGTC
>JAURNO010000181.1 GCA_030830145.1 Verrucomicrobiota bacterium | reverse complement strand
TCGCCTATCATCACAGCGGTCTGGATTACCTGAAGAGGGCGGGCGTGATCGAACCCCTGGCCAAAGCGGGTCAGTTGCAGGTCGTTGTGGCCACTACCGGACTCGGTGCCGGGGTGAATTTTTCCATGAGGTCCGTCTTGGTCACGGATCGGGAGTACCGGGTGGATGATGGCCTTTTTCTTCTTCGACCGGATGAACTTCTGCAAATGTTCGGCCGGGCGGGCAGGAGGGGGTTGGACGACAGGGGTTTTGTCGTATTGGCTCCCAAGCAGGGCCGATTGGCGGATGCCCGCCCACTTAAACTCAAGCGCTCCCGGACCCTGGACTGGCCTGCCTTGTTGCGGGCCATGAAAAGCGCTTCCACGCGGGGTGAAGATCACATGGAAGCTGCCCGCTGGTTGGCCAATCGACTTTTTTCGGAAGAGCAAGTGCGACTTGGCTTCAAGAGTGCTCTTGGCCATTTTGCTTCCAAGGTGCCGGAAGCCCGCCAGCAAACCGAAGAAGAAGGTCACGATGCCGAGCGTGACCGGGTGATCGAGATGCGAAACTCTTCTGGTTTGTGGGAAAGACGGGGAGGGCAATGCCAAGCTCGTTTGGGCGAGGCATTGGTTTTGTCGAAGGGCGAATGGGTACAAGCCCTCAGCTTGCCCGAGACATTGAATAAGGTTAGAGTGGGCAACCCTTGCCGCTTTGGTCTCAAGAAAAGGCCGGTTTACGGCCGGGAATTACCCATCGCCGTCTACGAAGAAGGCTCCGACGGTGAACGGGTTGTTTTGATCAAATCGTTCAGAAAGAAACTCAGGGAAGCCGTAGCAGCCGAACAACCACGGGCAAAGAAGAAATTTTCCCGCAAAACATGGAGGAGGAATGGCTTGGAAGATATCTTTCGGGATCTTCTGCCGACCATTTCTCAGGGTGGCAAACCCGAAGAATACATTGATCGTGGGAAGGTCTTGCGAGTCCGTCTGCGATACGAGGATGCGAAGGTCTTGGCTTGGCGTGATGCCCGGGGGAAAATCCTGCTTAATCCTCCTCTTCGCAAAACGACTCGGGTTTTTGATTCTCCTTTCAGGGAAGAGGAAAGCAAAGGCAGGCAGAACTTGGCTGAATTGTCTACCGTGGAGGCATGGCGGGAACTCGGCTTGGTCGACGACCAAGCCCTTCCTACCAAGAGAGGGGAGATCTTCAGCTTCTTTTCAAGAGGAGAAGGTCTGGCCGTTGCGGCAGCCTTGGAGGATTTGGACTATCCGGTCGATGAACTTGCCTACGACTTGGCGAATTTGCGGGCCGGTCACCGTTTTCGCTCCTTGGCCAAATCGGAATCCCGCCTTGGTTTGGTTTGCCGGCAGGCGTTTGGGTTCAAGGATTGTCCGGGCTACTTGAAAGGCGGGCTTCCTCTTGAATACGGGGAAGGGGCAACGGAAGTGTTGCGTGATCGCAGAGCATTCCTTGACGAGAGCGAGGATTTGAAAGCAGGGGACCTTGAGCGGGTAAGCGTGGAGTGGAAAAGCCTCCTTGCCTTGATTGCCCGTGGGCCAACATTGAAGGACGAAAGGTGGAATGAATTACAAGCCCAAGCCAGAAGCCTGATTGGAACGGAGAGCACAGTGGAGGAGTTGCCCGTCTTGCCCGAGATGCCTAGCAGGCAACGAGAGCGGTTCGAGCGATCCTTGCCTAAGAATTACGGTTGATTCGAAGCCCCGGACAATTCGTAGCAAGCAATCCGGTCGGCCTTTCGAATGAGGATTTTGCTTCCCGACAAAGACGGCGAAGTGCAACGCAATGCCCCGATTTTGGCTTTTGAAATGGTTCCGAACTGTTCTGGTTTTGTTTCGATGAGTTGAAGGAAGCTACCGTTTATTTCATAGGCCAGGATCTTTCCTCCTGCGAGAATAGGAGAAGAAATGTCGTGCTTGCCCATTTCTTTCCTGATGAGCTTGCCGGACTCAAGTTCGAGACATGCCCGCATACCTGCTCCGATCAGGTAGGCATGATCGTCATGAATCAATGGACTGGAATCCGAACGGCGCGTAAGTTTGGGGTAGCGCCACGCCTCGACGACCGATGAATTTTTCCAGCGATACGCAATCAATCCTGCTTTCTCATCTTTTCCATGCACCAACATCCATTCGTCCCGGCAGACCGGGGTTGAACTGCCTCCACCTGGTCCTTTCCAAAAGGTTTCACCGTTCTTGGGGTTCACGAGGAAGATCTCCTTGCCTCCGTTGCAGGCGATCAAGTCTTTTTTCGGGGTCTTCCAAAGGGTGGGGGAAGCAGACTTGCCGGACACCTGCTTGTTTGTCCAAATTAACTTTCCCGAGTCGCGATGATAGGCCCGGAGGTTACCCACAAGGGCGATGACGAGTTCTTCATGGACGAGGACTGAACCCGCTACGCCCTCGAGTTCCAAGGGCGTTTCCCAATCGATAGATCCTTTCTCCGAGTCGACGCAAAAAATCCGATTGCTCCCCACCGTGTAAATCTTCCCATCCCGAAAACATGGCGTGGAAGATGAAGACCTTCCCGAAGGGGCTCCAGGCAGAGAGGATTTCCACAAGGTGGTTCCATTACGCAGGTCGAGGGCCAGCACGACATCGTCGGCCATCTTTTTGGTGTGAGGAACGGATTGAGATATTTTTTCCTTCATCCCGGGCGAGAAGGGTTGTTTCTCAATCCATCGGTCGAGGGCTTCCTGACTCGGAAAAACCTTGTCCTTTACGGAAAACAGCAGATCGACATCGGACAGGTTGAAGGCGAGTTTGCCCTTCTTGAAACGGGAAGCCAAAAGAGACCCTTGGGTCATCTTCTGCCGTTGGTCCAAATTCTCGTCGATCCAATTCTCGATCCACTTGTCCAAACTTGATCCGCGAAGACGGGGACTCAAACTGATCCTCGCTTTTTCCGCCTTGTCCACCAATTCCGCTGGAAGGTTTACTTTGCGGGCTCCGAATTTACGTAGAAACAAGCTGCTGATGGTACGTGTTTGCGTCGGTTCGTCACGATGCCAAACGAGTGAGACGTAGGCTTTTTCACCATCTGATATCAGGCTTCCGAACCCACCATCGTCCTGGCTTGGGATCAGGTCGCTTTCCCAAAGGAGCTCTGGTTCCTTTTCTTCCCACG
>JAURNO010000013.1 GCA_030830145.1 Verrucomicrobiota bacterium | reverse complement strand
TCTTGACCCTTGTTCTTTACATGGTCCTCGCTTTGGCAATGGTTGGAGATTGGTGCACTCCTTTGGTCGCTGGAGTGACCGCGGCAATATGGACTTGGTTTACCTTTGCCGAAATAGCTTTTGCAGTTGTGAAGCGCTCGAAGGTCGAAGGAAAACCCATCAGTCTCTTTTCGGAAGATCGCTTTTGGGCAGGCCTTTTGGCCGGCTTGGCGATCTTCATGATGTACTACTACTACTGAGGCAAAATCTCCTCGGCTAAGTCTTCCAGCGGGTAAGTCCAGATTTCCGACAGGGTCGGATGATACCAGTCCGCCTTGATCAAGGAGTGCACGGTTGCCTCAAGGGAAATCGCAAGGGAAAGAGAGTGGATCAGCTCTCCAGCATCTTTCCCAACGCACTCCGCTCCCAGAACGCGCCCCGTATTCTTTTCGGCATGGACTGCCACGTAACCGTGCTTGGCTTCCATGAGGATCGATTTGCCATGATCGTCGAAAGGATAGGATGCGGAAAGAAACTCGATTCCCCGCTCCTTGAGTTGATCGGGTGATAGCCCTACCCGGGCAACTTGGGGGTCGGTAAAGACCACGGTCAGCAAATGATCGTAACGCATGGGCTCGACTTTTTTCCCCAGAGCATGGAAGGCCGCCGTCTCACCTTGGCGGATGGCGACGTGAACGATCTCGTGAGGACCGGAACAATCACCTGCGGCATAAACATGCGGCAAACTGGTTTGCTGGAATTCGTTGGTCCGCACATGACCACTGGGAAGAAGTTCCAACCCAATTTGCTCCGGAGCAAGCCCTTGGGTCGAAGGCATCCGCCCAAGAGCCAGAAACAAAAAAACAGTCTCCCTCTTCTGCTCCTGTTGTTCATGTTCATACGACACGCTGATCTTGTCTTCCGCCAGTGCCTGAAAAGCTTTCAGTGATACGCCCGTTAGAATCTTTATACCCTCCTCACTCATTGCCCGTTCAACGGCCCTTGAGGCTTCCTCAGGAAACTCCTTAAGCAAACGAGAACTTCGTTGAAGGATCGTGACTCTCGAACCAACCCGAGCGAGAAACTGAGCCAATTCACAAGCCACTACTCCCCCGCCGAGGACCAGACACTCATCAGGAACCTCGGAAAGTTCAAGCACGTCGTCACTCGTCTTGTATGGCACTTCGGCCAAACCGGGAACGGGGGGGACGGATATTTCCGACCCAGTGGACAGAAGAATTTTCTTCCCTCGTATGCATTGCCCATCACCCAAGGCAAGGGTGTGCGTATCCATGAAGGATGCACGCGTCCTGAAAAGCTCAAAGCGACCGTCCTCGATTTGTCCGCGACGGTAATCCGCGAACTCGGCAATCACCTTTTGCTTGCGGGCCTGCATGGCTGCAAGGTCAGCCTTCGGTGAACCGCTGGTGAACCCAAAGACGGACCCTTGACGGGCAAAATGCAGAGCCTCCGCCGAATAAATCAAGGTTTTGGAAGGCATGCACCCCCGAAGAATGCAAAGCCCGCCAAGCTCCGAAGCTCCATCCACCAGGGCCACTCGACCGCCATGCTCGTGAAATGTCCGAGCGGCTGCGTATCCAGCGCTTCCACCACCCACTACGATTAGATCGAATTCCTCATTCTTTTCCATTGTGTCTCGACTCTTACCAAATGCTTGGGCAAATTGTCGACACCAAGGCTACTCCTCAGGCAAAATCTTGATCTCTTTGCAACTATGCTTTTTCGCGTCATTACCCCATCCGTCGGCCTTTCCCTCTTCTTACTTTGGGGTATCCTCGCCGAAGCAAAACAACCTGACGGCGAAGGCTTTCAGGCCATGGATCGTTGGTACGAAGTATACTTGGGCAAGTCCAAGGTGGGGTTCGCCCATTCGACTATGAAGCTGGAAAACGGGGAGGTTTTGTCCGAAAGTATTTTCGAAATGAAGATCAAGCGCGCAGGACAGGTAATCGGGATGAAGGTCTCCGAGAGGACAAGGGAAACAATCGGTGGAGCTATTTTGGGGTTTTCCGGGGACATGCTGATGGCAGGCATTCCCATAACCAAGAAAGGATGGGTTGAAAACGGTGAAATCGTAGTGCAGGAAAAACAATTTTTCAGGGAGACGACCAAGCGTTATCCTCTCGATGCAGAAGGAAAGATGACTTGGGGGTTGCTCAAATACATTCGGCAAATTGATTTCAGAGAAGCGGGTCGGACTTACGATGTCCTCGTTTATTCGCCGGACTTTGGAATGGCCAACCCCACCAAGGCAACCATTAGAACGAAGGGAGGCGAAAAAATCACCCTGAGTCAAAAGGAACAAATTGCCTTCAAAACGGAAATCGAACTGGGTACGAAACTCGGATCGATGAAGACCACGAATTGGTTGGACGAACAAGGCGTTGCCGTACGGACTCAAATGAATATGGGAGGTTTGGAGATCGATATCCGCCAAGCTTCCGAAGTGGAGGCGAAAAAAGTGGATTCAATTCGCAATGACTTTCTCATGGATACGATTATCTCTCTGGACGCCAGTATCCCCAAGAATGCCAAGCGCAGTATCTTCCGTCTGAGTGTGCCAAAGGGAAAACTGACCGGCATCTCATACGAAGGAAACACTCAAAAGCTGACCCGCATCGATGAAAAAACCATCGAAGTCGAAGTGCTTGCCGATGATTGGTTGGCAATCCGCAAAGGCAAGGGACATCCGGCCCAAGTCGACAGGGAATTTCGTGAACCGAATATTTTGATCGATAGCGGAGATGCCCTGATCAAAAGCTTGGCTCAAGGAGCAGGCAGAGGAGCGGGCAACGTTTTCCAAATGGCTGAAAAGCTTTGTCGTTTCGTTTCTCTTTACGTTTCCAACAAAACCTTCTCCGTTGGTTTTGCCTCGGCGAGCGAAGTTGCCCGCAAGCGGGAGGGCGATTGCACAGAGCACGGGATTCTCCTAGCCGCACTTGGCAGAGCAATGGGAATTCCCTCAAGGGTAGTTACGGGCATTGTCTACGTCGATGAATTCAAGGGAGTTGAAAATGCAATGGTATACCATATGTGGACTCAGTTTTTCCTCAGAGGCAGATGGGTTAATTTCGACTCGGCTTTGGACAAAGTGCGGTGCCCCGCGGATAGAATAACCTTATTCGCGAGTTCCCTCCAAGAGCAAACCCTCACCGAGTCCCTCCTTCCGGCGGCCGAACTGATGGGCAAACTTACCGTGACAAAGATTACCACCAGCAAAAGCAGTGATCAGTGAACTCATTGAATTTATTAATAAAAGTGCTTGTTTTTTTACACTAAAAAAAGAGATAATAACAACCATCCGTGCAAATCGATCAGGTTTGCACGCTCGCTCATCCCCAACAAAGAATACCCCATGTACGAGACCAGAGAATACGAAGTAAACGACACGATCCTTCAAGAAGGCGAATTGGGCAAAGGATTCTGTATCCTGGAAGAAGGAGTCGTCGAGGTAATCAGAGACAACAAGATCCTCAACGAAATTGATCAAAAAGGAGCCATATTCGGAGAACTAAGCGAAATCCTTATGTACAATAGGGGTGCCTCGGTTCGGGCAAAGACAAAAACTAAAGTCAAATACTTCGACAACAAACTTGAACAGCTCGTTGCCGAGAATCCGAAATTTGCGGTTAAAATGATTCGTAATTTGGGCCGTCGCCTTTACCACATGAACCAATTGGCGATTGAAGGAAACACCAAGAATGATATTCTAATTGATGCGAACGACGAAAGCAGCATAAATGCCAGGCAGGCATCTCCCGTTATTCTCGTGGTGGAAGAGAAACATCATATCATATCCCAGTTAACGGATGTATTTTCGAGTCAGGGGTGGAAACTCCGAAGTGCCTCCGACGAATCGAGCACCCTTAAGGAATGCGAAGACACCACTTTTGCAGCCATTATAATCAGCTTGTCCCTACCCAAAGACGCTGCGATAGAACTTCGACGCAAGCTCAAGACAAACCCCAAAGCAATGAGGAGTCCGATCATAGGCATGAGCGTCAAAGGAGATGAGGCTTCCCTGAAAAAAGCGACGGACGCGGGTTTTGAGAATTTCATTTCCAAACCTATCGATGGACAGTCCGTTCGTTCAACGATGTACAAAATATTGAATCTCGATCCATCCGATCAATACTTCGATATCCTAAAAGACGCTCTATATTTTAAAGTACCCTCTCCAATGAGTCCGTTCGTGATCGACGAAATCAAAGAAAACATAGAACCACGAATACGAAAGACGATCAACGAAGGCATTGAAAAGATCATTGTGGACGTTTCCGGTCTCGATGAAATCGGCGAAGACGAAATCGATGTCGTCGGAGATATCGGAGAAAAATTGGAAGAAATGATGGTCCCCATCAAAGGAGCCTTCGTGGCAAAGGGAGACGAAGCCGAAATGTGGACCAATTTGGACGGTTGCGAGGAATGGATCGTATGTAAGGACATCTCCGAAGCTCATCAAAAACTAGGCCAGCCTTAAACGGATTAAAACCGAACATAATTTTCTGTTGTTTTTGTGTTGTTTTTGATTTTTTCAAGATACGGATGTTCGCACCTCCCCCATTCTTACCTTGACTATTTGACTTGATCCTAAGACACATTTTCACTTTTCCATACAACCCCATATCAAGTCATGACCGAATATTTTTCAGACGTTTCGAAAATAGCCTTCGAAGGCAAAGACTCCCGAAACCATCTCGCATTCAAGCATTACGATCCGGAGGAGGAAGTGGAGGGAAAGAAGATGAAGGATCACATGCGCTTCGGGGCTGCCTATTGGCATTGCATGAGAAACCCCCTCGCCGACCCATTTGGTCCCGGCACCGCACTGATGCCTTGGGACGATGGCTCGGACTCGGTTGAAAACGCCGTCAAGCGGACTCATGTTTTCTTCGAATTCATGGATAAAATAGGCATTGATTACTATTGTTTTCATGACCGCGACATAGCTCCTGAACTCTCGACTTTGGCGGAATCCAACAAGGCACTGGATGCCGTGGTGGAGGAACTTGAAAAGCTTCAAGGCGAGACCGGCAAAAAACTGCTTTGGGGTACCGCTTGCCTCTTTGCACACCCTCGTTATGCAATGGGTGCGGGAACCTCCCCGTTCGTCGATGTCTTCGCTTATTCAGCCGCTCAGGTAAAGAAAGCCATCGAAGTCACCCATCGTTTAGGGGGTGAAGGCTACACTTTTTGGGGAGGCCGGGAAGGATACGGCTCCCTGATCAACACCAACATGAAGAGAGAGCTCGACCACTTGGCGCGACTTCTTCACATGGCCGTTGATTTCAAAAAAGAAATTGGCTTTGAAGGACAATTTTACATCGAACCGAAGCCAAAGGAGCCAACCAAGCACCAATACGACTCGGACAGTGCAGCCTGCTTGAATTTCCTTCGTGAGTACGATCTGCTTGATCATTTCAAGCTCAACATCGAAACCAACCACGCGATTTTGGCTGGTCACACCGTTGAACACGAACTGCAAGTAGCCGCCGCCGCCGGAGCCCTTGGCTCAATCGATGCAAACGCCGGTGACGAGCTCCTCGGTTGGGATACCGACCAGTTCCCCACCAACGTTTACGACACGACGAAAATCATGCTTGTTCTTTTGGAAATGGGAGGTTTTACAACTGGAGGACTTAATTTCGACTCCAAGCGCCGTAGAGAATCCCACGAACCGATCGATTTGTTCCATGCTCACGTCGGAGGAATGGATGCCTTTGCCCGGGGGCTGAAAAATGCCGCCGCTATCCGAGCGGACGGTCGCTACGAAAATTTCCTCAAAGACCGTTACTCC
>JAURNO010000180.1 GCA_030830145.1 Verrucomicrobiota bacterium | reverse complement strand
ATTTCATCAGGGAAAGCCTGATCAAGGAGAACAACCCCAAACAATATTTTGAAGTGACCAAGGAGTACCTGGCTCTGCTTCCTCCCAAGCTCCCGGGTTATGAGGAAAAGGTTTTGGCCATGCCCGAAGCAGGATCCAAGCCCTATCAGAAAATGGATTTCGGGACGGCTCTCTTCTGGACCTATCAAGTGAACAAAGGGGGCTCGCCCTCGGAATGGAACATTGCACAAAAAGGCATCGCTGTCCGACTCGACAAAGGCCCCGGAGGTATTTCCAAGGGCAAGTCATGGATCCTTTACGACGAGGACACCATGCGGGTTGCCGCCGCCTATGAGGGCGAGTTCGTGGACTGGCGGGGCATTGCCTTTGACGGTTCACACGGCACACACACCTCAATCAAAGGCGAACCCATCGTCAGCTCCGCCGACCAGCCCGCTTGGCAAAATCCAAAAACCAAGGATTGGACGGATCTTCGGATTATCGGGCGGGACGACCGAAAATTCGGCCCTTTGCCAAGGGATTGGGTTCAGTATCTCGGACTCTTTCAACATGGAGATCAAAGCGTGTTGCATTACCGGGTGGGCGATCGTGAGATTCATGAGTTGCCCGGAAGAATAGAATACGGAAAAGCTTCCCTCATTATCCGCAACTTGAGGGTCGCCTCCGGCAAGGACGAACTCTTGTACAGGCTTTCTCCCAAAAAGGATCCCGTAAACTTTCACCTCAAGGGAAGTGACCTCGCATCCATCGTCGAGGAAGGAGATTTCGTCTGTTTGAAAATCGAGCCCTCCAAGAAAGAGCAGCTTTTTGCTCTCGGTTTTTCCCAATCCGATCCGGCCACCATCGCCAGCCTTTTGCCTGACCCTGTTGATCCCCTCAGCCTGACCAAGGGTGGCCCTGCCCGCTTCGAACAAAAGGTCATCACAACCGAGGGAAAAAAAGGGAACGAGGACGATCCCTTCGCTGTCGACGTCCTGACGGTTCCGAACAAGGAAGAAAACCCCTGGAACTCCTGGATGAGGTTGGGAGGCTTTGATTTTTTCGCCGACAACCCCGACCGGGCCGCGGTCTGCACTTGGATGGGAGACGTCTGGTTGGTGGATGGCGTTTCCGGCGACCTCAAGGAATTAAAATGGAGAAGAATTTGTTCGGGCCTGTTTCAACCGCTCGGTCTCAAGATCATAGACGGCGTCATCCACGTCACTTGTCGGGATCAAATTGCCCGCCTTCATGACTTGAACGGAGATTTGGAGACCGATTGGATCGAGTGTTTCAACAACGACCACCAAGTCACCGAGCACTTTCACGAATTTGCAATGGGGCTCCAGGTCGATGGAGACGGGAACCTCTACTATGCCAAATCAGCCCGCCACGCCAAGCCTGCTCTGGTCCCTCATCATGGTACGCTCCTGCGGGTATCCCCGGACGGAAAGAGAACCGATATCGTGGCCACCGGATTCCGGGCCGCCAATGGAGTTTGTTTGAACCCGGACGGAACTTGGATCGTGACCGACCAGGAGGGACACTGGAACCCGAAGAATCGAATTAATTATGTCAAGGAGGGAGGGTTTTATGGAAACATGATGGGCTACCACGACGTCGAGGACACCTCGGACAGCGCCATGCAACAGCCCTTGGCCTGGATTACCAATGCCTTTGACCGCTCACCGGCGGAACTCCTCTGGGTCCCTGAAGACGGTAATTGGGGGGAACTCAACGGCAAGTTGCTCAACCTGAGCTACGGCTACGGAATGGCCTACCTCGTTCCTCATGAAGTCATCGAGGGACAAGCACAGGGTGGTTTGTGCGCCTTCCCCATTGACCGGATGCCCACTGGCATTCACCGCGGCCGCTTTCACCCCGGGACGAAGGACCTCTTCGCGGCCGGGATGTTCGCTTGGGCGGGCAGCCAACGCGGAGACGGTGGACTCTACCGGATACGCAAAACGGAAAACCCCGCCTACATGCCCACACAACTGGAAGCGAGAAAGAAAAAGATTCGAATCCGGTTCAGTGAAAAGCTCCCCGTGAAAGGAACCTTCCAAGTGAGTTCATGGAGCCTCAAGCGTACCAGAAGCTACGGATCCAAGCATTACGACACGAAGAAGCTCGAGGTTGCCGGTTACGCAATCAAGAACGATTGGCTCGAGCTCGAGATTCCCGAGCTTGCCCCGACTTGGTGTATGGAAATCAACTGCGAATTCGAAAACGGGGTCAAACGGGTCATCCACAACAGCATCCATCAGGTGACAGACGACAAGCCCGCCTTGCCCTGATCATCCCTGTGTTTGTGAATCTCGGAAAACCAGTCATCACTCCTCCCTTGGATCCGGACTTTATTCCGGCTTCCCTCTGGATTCGGGATTATGACTCCATGATCAAAAAATCAGGAGCAACCGTACCCTTCCGGATCGCCTTGCAGCAACCAAACGGCTCGACCGTCGTCCAATCCGGTGAACTCCTTCCCGATGAGCACCCAAGAGCCGAGCTCAACTTCATGCATGTCGAGCGCCTGCTCAAGTTCATGCTTTGGTCAGGCGGCGGAAGCCGATGGTTTTGGCAAGGACCCCAATCAATCGGCGAAAGGCTCCGTCAGCGCTTTTCAAGTCACCCTTGCGGGTCATTCGACAGCGATTTTATGTTCAAGGTTTACCAGGAACCTTTTTCCGGGATAATCACCGACGAGGTTCCCGAAGCCCGAGGACTCGCCTCCCCTCTGGGACGCAACCTGGAGGGATGTCGGATCGGTTTCGACTTAGGGGGAAGCGATCGCAAAGTAGCCGCAGTCATCGACGGCGAGGTCGTCTTTAGCGAGGAAACCCCTTGGGATCCTTATCATCAAACCGATACGGAATACCACAGGGCGGGGATTATGGACTCAATCGAGAAAGCAAAGGCTCACCTCCCGAGGCTCGACGCCATCGGGGGAAGTTCGGCCGGCGTGTTCGTGGATGACCGCCCGCGGGTAGCCTCTCTTTTCCGGGGAATTTCCGGAGCTGACTTCACGGAAAAAATCAGTTCGATGTTCATCGATTTAGGGAAAGAATTGGAGGTCCCCCTTTCCATTATCAACGACGGAGAGGTCACGGCTTTGGCCGCCAGCATGAGCTTGGAAAAGAACGCCGTTTTAGGCATAGCCATGGGAACCAGCGAAGCAACTGGATATGTCGATACCCAAGGTAGGGTAACCAGTTGGTTGAACGAGCTGGCCTTCGCCCCGGTCGATTACTCGCCCAACGCACCGGTTGACGAATGGAGCGGGGACAT
>JAURNO010000179.1 GCA_030830145.1 Verrucomicrobiota bacterium | reverse complement strand
TAGGGTCTCACGCATGGCCTTCCTGCCCTTTTCCGCCAAAAGTCTCCTCTCCTCCGCCTCCTTCAGGCGATTTTGTAGAGGGCAAGACGGGCAATATGCTTTTCCGGGAGCCAAGGAACTGATCAACAAAAAGCTACAGGCTTCTTCAGGCCCCAAAGGACATTTCGAAACCCCAGATCAGTGGCTCACCCGACTTGAGACGGATGTCGTGCTTGCCTTCTTCGGCTTTAATTCTTCTTTTGATGGAAAACGGGAGTTGGGGCGCTTCAAAAAGGAGCTCGATGCCTTCCTTAAACATACTCTCGCTCAGAAATACAACGGGCAGACTGCTCCCAGGCTTGCCCTCGTATCCCCGACTGCTCTCCAACCTATGGCGGGCGTAACTTCCGGTTCCAGGCAAAATGCCAACCTTATCCTATATGTGGAGGCAATGCGTCAGGTCGCCAAGCAAAATAAGGTTTTGTTCGTCGACGCCTTCAGTCCCTCCAATAACTGGTATGCCGACGGCAAACCGCATACCGTCGACGGCGCCCTTCTGAACGACTTGGGGTACCGCAAACTTTCTGGTTTTCTGGCTGACTCGCTTTTCGGAAAAGCAAAACCCGCATCGAAGCATCGAACAGCGGTGCACAAAGCAGTCATGGACAAAAATTATTTTTGGCTCAACGACTATAAAGTCCCAAACGGCGTTCACGTCTATGGTCGACGCTACAATCCATTTGGTCCGAAAAATTATCCCTTCGAACTTAAAAAGACTCGTGAATATACTGAAATCCGCGACCGGGCGATTTGGGCCGCCCTCAAAGGTCAAAAATTCGATGTCGCCCAAGAAGATGCCAAAACATCGGAGTTACCCGCCGTCCAGACAAACTATCTGCCCAACAATAAAAATGGAAAGAACGGGTATCTCGATTACGTTCCCGGGCCCGAAGCTAAAGACAGAATACAAGTGGCGAAAGACTACAAGCTCGAATTGTTCGCCGATGAGGACCGTTTCCCCGATTTGGCCAACCCCGTACAAATGGCCTTCGACAACAAAGGCCGGCTTTGGGTCTCGACCATGGCGAGTTATCCGCACTACCGGATCGGCGACCCTCTCCCCAAGGATAAGCTGATCATCTTCGAGGATACCGACAACGACGGCAAGGCGGACAAGCAAATTAATTTCGCCGATGATCTCCATATCCCGATCGGATTCGAGATCTCCCACGACGGTGTCTACGTCTCTCAAAGCGGTAGCCTCATACGCTTGCGCGATACCGATGGAGACGACCGTTACGACGAGCGCGAGGTGATGCTGTCCGGCTTCGACGACCACGATACCCACCATGCCATTTCCGCTTTTTGCGCCGACCCATCGGGTGCCTTCGTCATGTGCGAAGGGGTATTTCTTCACAGTAACGTTGAATCCGCCTTCGGCCCTCAAAGAGGTACAAACGGAGGGTTCTACCGTTACAGCCCGCAAAAGAAGACCATTCTGCGCTATTCTCAATTCAGCATTCCCAACCCATGGGGTCTGGCTTTCGACGACTACGGCCAAGATCTTTTTCTACATACCTCGGGAACGAGTTTTTCCTGGATGCTGCCAGGTATGGTCAAGGCGCGCTACGGAGCCAACATGAAGGCTCCCAGCATCTTGAAGTCCAACCAGGTCCGCCCGACTTCCGGAGTGGAGTTCGTATCGAGCAGACACTTTCCCGACGAAGTCCAAGGAGACGTGTTGATCAACAACAACATCGGGTTTCTTGGAATCAAACAACACCGTATGATCGATGAGGATCCTGGGTTCACGACTCAATACCGCCAAGACTTGCTTGTTTCCAAAGACTTGAATTTCCGACCGACCGACCTGGAATTCGCACCGGATGGTTCGCTCTACGTTGTGGATTGGCAAAACGCCTTGATCGGACATATGCAGCACAGTGCACGCGACCCCAACCGCGACCATAAGCACGGACGGATTTACCGGGTCACCTACCCTTCCCGACCTCTCGTCAAACCCGCCGAGATCGACGGAGCCTCCATTCCTAAACTCCTCGAAAACCTCAAACTCCCCGAGTACCGCTCGCGCTACCGGACACGTCGCGAACTCCGAGGCAGGGATTCGGACGAAGTCGTCAAAGCAACCCTGCAATGGGTAAGCGAATTGCCCAAGGGAGCAGACCAACGACTCAAACTAGAAGCACTGTGGGTTACTTGGGGTGCCCAGAAAACCGACTTTGGCCTCCTGAACGAGCTGCTCGAATCTTCCGATCACCGGATCCGATCCGCCGCCGTGCGTGTCCTGCGTTTCAACATGGATAGGAATCCCTTTTTCGCAAACCGTAAAAAGTTACTCCTCAAAGCCGCCGGCGATTCGCACGGTCGGGTCAGAATGGAGGCAGTCATAGCCGCCTCCTTCGTGGACAGAAAAACAGGATTGGAAATCCTGAGTGCAGCCGAAAGCAACGAGGTTCACAAGCAATACAAAACAACCTACGAATACGCGAAGGGAGTTTTGGAAAATGCGCCCGCTCCTACCGAAACAGGCAAAGGCAAAATAACCCCGCCCAAACATTTATCCAAGAACGACGCCAAACTCTTCGTTCAGGGAGCTGAAATTTACAACCGTGAAGCACATTGCGTGACCTGCCACCAAGAGAATGGAAAGGGACTGCCCGACTCGGGTCTCCCGCCATTGGTTAAATCTGCCTGGGTAACCGGTGACCCGGATCGTCTCATCAAACTCACCCTCAAGGGATTGATGGGACCGATCGAGGTGAATGGGAGAAAATATCCAGGCCAGGTTCCCATGACCCCGTTTGAGAATTTGCTTAAAGAAGATGAAATCGCATACGTCATTACTTACAAGCGCAAAGACTTC
>JAURNO010000178.1 GCA_030830145.1 Verrucomicrobiota bacterium | reverse complement strand
GCGGAAATAGTACTGCTGACCGACGAAAAGACCGGCCAATCGACCACGATAATCAGCGCCCTGAGCGTAGGTGCCCAGCACAAGCTGATTTTGCCAAGCGTATGGATCGTTGCCCGCATCCACGGTTCCGAAGAAGGCAAGAACTTTGACTCCCGTACCGTCCCCACCGTCACTGGTAATCGTTCCGGAAACATCCGCCCCGTATAGACCGATTTCATCCGCTGCGTTGGTTGTGAGAACCGGAGGAGCCGTCACACGCATGTTGGTTGACCAAACGCCAACTCGTCCCTGCGCATCGGCTGCAAGAACCTTCACGCCGTATGTACCCACGGCGGGTGGGGTACCGGAAATCTGACCGTTAGTTGAGTTGATATCGAGCCAACTGGGAGCATTGGCGAACCCATACCAAGTCGGGGTCGATCCAGTGGTCGCAACGGTATAAAAGGTTGGAGTTCCAACCGAACCCGCCAACTTGTTCTTGACGATGACCGGTGCACCATCCTCGAGGAACGGGTTGGTGTTCTTGTACGGATGATTGGTATCCATGTAGATGCCCCACTTCCATCCGAGATACCCCTCGATCTTTTGCCGGTCTGTATCGGAAAGAAGCCCTCCGAAGATCAACATTTCGCCCACCTCTGCAATGGAACTCTCGGAAGTCTCATACCCTCCAAAGGCAATTTGGGCGGGAACCGGATGATTGTCGTTTTGGTTTTGGCTGTTCGCAGCACCTACGGTTCCATCCATCCACGTCCATGTCCTTACCGACGTGCCAAAATTCGTGCCGTTCCAGGTGCCGTTGGCATCCAAGTTTGCCGCATTGGGTGTTTGTACGGCGGTGAAAAGGTGAAAGACCGTATCCGAGGTCGTTGTTCCTGCGTCAACCCATTGATCAAAATGAAAACGGCGATTCCTGTTGCCGTGGTGTCCGAAAATCCAATCTCTGCCTTGCGAGGTGATGACGCGTTCCTTGTAGGTGGTGTTATCCGTTGCGTAACGCGACACGGCAAAGGCGGTGTATCCACTTTCTACAAGCGTATCTTGAAAATTGAAAGAAGTCAGCAAGCGGTCATTCCCATCGAAATGAACGACTTGGGTACCACTCGGACCACTTTGAACGGATGCGTTGCCTTCGACTTGGTCCAGGTGGTTGTCATTGCCCGACAAATCTTCCCACACCTGCACGGGTTGGCCAATCTGGGCACCTGCAATTTCATTGGCATCCACCCAAAAGACCAAGTTGCTTCCGGATTCGTTGATACCATTGGCTCCAACATCGATCGAAGTGATACTTTCGCCGCTGAAACCAGGGGTCACGACGGGCAAATCAATCGAGAAGGCCGGGTTGGCATAAATACCGTCGGTGGTAAAAACTGAAGCGGCTCGCAAGGCGAGGCTCACCGTGCTCGGCATGGTATTGGCAGTAAGGGTTACGGTGTAGGTCGAACCACTTCCAGTCAAATTACTGAGGGTTCCGCCCGTGACGGTAAAATCATTCAAGGCCAAGCCCGTGACGTTGGTGCTTGAACCGCTTCGCTTGAAATTGATGGTGAGTGTTTGAATCTTTCGGTTTTGATTGTTACTCGTGACGAAAGGGGTCAGAGCTACTGGTAAGTCATCGTTGTATATCTTGTTGATCTCTGCCGAATTGAGCTCGACCGAATAAACGCGAAAATCATCCACCATACCGTACCAATTGGAGCCCCAAAGAGCCCATGCCGTAGGAGACCCTAAAGCCTTCGTCATGTTATCCCCAGTTTTTCTAAGGACCCCGTTACGGAACATTTTCATCTTTCCGGTGTTCCGATTGTGAGTAAACGCCCAGTGGGCCCAAGTTCCCTCTAACTCGGCTTCGGTGAAGGAAGTGTTGATCCGATCATAGGAATTTCCAACCCCAAAGTCGAAATAGACATTGTTGTTACTCCAAGGAAGGTGAATATTGATGACTCGTCCCGCCAAGCCATTCGAGTAAAGAAAAGTCGAACTGTTCCCCCTAAGGTTACTTGCTCCGTTCACCCAAAAGGAAAAGGATGTCTCCATGTCTTCCACCTTGGGGTGAGCCTCCAATGGGAAGTAGGTCTGCTTATTATTGGATGGAAAATTGAGTGCTCCCCCGAACTTTCCCGAAGTTGTACGAGAGGCAGTACCGATTTTCGGTATGTCGTATCCATTGGGACCGAGATCGAAAATGCGGCTTCCGCTCGTTTCGTCGAAGGACCAGTGAGCAATCATGTTGTCGTATTGAGTGACTTTTTCCACAATGAAATCCACGGTCATGGATCCGGGAGTCGTCCCCAACGAATTAGCATCAGTTGCGGCATCGGCGGCAAGGGAAACGGTCACCGCACCTGGCCAGGGGGTACTGCGCACGTTAAAGGTGTAATTGCCGTCGCCGACTTTAGTGAAATTAAGGACCTGTCCGTTGCTCACATTCAGGTCGGACTCGGTGAAATTGGTAACCGCGACAGGGCTCAGGCCCGTGCCGAGGCGGAACTGCAAATTTACGCTCTCGGTGTACTTGCCGGATTGCGAATTGACGATGAAGTGAGGACTTACCCTTTCCCCGCCCAATTCGTAGAGTCCTTGAACCTCGGATGGATCGAGGTAGGAATCATAAACGCGAAAATCATCCAACCACCCCTTGAACTCACCCCAGTTATTGTCTCCGGGACGGGCAATACCGAGGCTAAAAGGAGAAGTATTGGAACTGTCAAGCGGACCACTGAATTGAGTCCAGGTCGTCTTCTTGACTCCGTCGACAAACAAATCCAAATTACCCAAACCACCACTGTAAGTGAGGACCAAATGGTGCCATTTATTGTTCTGTATGCCAGCCTCTACCTCAACCCGGGCGTCTTCGCTTCCGCTACCGGCATCCAAATAGACTTCGACCTTGGAACCCTGCGTGCCGATTTCAATATTGTCGTTTGAGCCAGCACTGCATTGCGACAAAAGCACATTGTCGATTCCATGGTTGGTCGACTTGCCGGTTACATCCGCTTCGCGCTTGAACCAAATTGAGATGGCGAACTCACGTGGGGCATCCAATTCGTCCAAATCTGCAAAACTCAAGCCATCATCATTACCGTCAAAGTAAATTCCCTT
>JAURNO010000177.1 GCA_030830145.1 Verrucomicrobiota bacterium | reverse complement strand
GGTGGAGACCCGCAAGTCGATGACCTTCTCTCCGACCTTGACGTTAATCCGTCCGTCCAGGGGGACTCTTTTTTCGGCCAAACTGACGTTTGCCATGAGCTTCGTACGCGAAATAATGGAAGGCTGAAGTCGTTTCGGAGGATCGGGTTGTTCCTGCAATTTGCCGTCCACCCTGAACCGAATGCGGAACTTTTTCTCCAAAGGTTCCATGTGAATATCGGAAGCTCTCATCTCCAAGGCGTCCTTGATCACGGAATGCACGTACTTGATGATGGGTGCATCCTCTTCGCTTACGTCCTCCGGCCGAACTCCGTCTCCGATTTCGATGTCATCGTCGCTCATCCCCTCGAAGAAATCGTTCATCTTGCGGTCTTCGGCCGCCCCATAGGCGTGATCTATGGCTTCAAGCACGTCCCCCCGATAGGCGACCTTGGGGTTGATTGATTTCTTGAGGTGAAATTCCAAGGCAGACTGCCCATTTTCCAAAAAGTCCAGGGGATCTCCCAACGCAAGCTCGATTTCCGCTCCAGTCGCGTCCAAGGGCAAGGCCTCGAACTGCCTTGCGAGATCAGGCGTGAGTAATCCGATGATTTCTTCCGTTGGGTTGACCTGAGAAAGGTCGACGGCTTCCATGCTTAACTCGGACGAAAGGTAGTTCACCAAATCCTCTTTGGGAAGCCCGGTTTTGGCGAGAATTTCATCCATGAAGAAGAGTTCCTGTCCTCCCATCGGATTATCCGCCTTGGTTTGGGCCGCCGTATTGACCTCCGCAATTAATTCATCCGTAACTAAGCCTTGCTCCCGCAAGGCATCGAGGATGAATTCATCGGTTTGGTTCATGGCAATCTTTCGTTGTCCGCTCTCAAGCGGTATCGTAAAATTCCCGAAAAGCAAACCCTCATTAAACTAACGCCCTAGTCCCATAAGGAACTCGGGGTTGTTTTTCGTTTTGCGAACCCGTTGAATGAACATTTCCATCGCTTCCACGGGTGGAACGCCCTTGAGCGAACGACGGAGGGAATAAATTTTGGTCAACTCATCGGGGTGATAGAGAAGCTCTTCTTTGCGGGTTCCGCTTTTTTCAAAATCCAAAGCGGGGAAGATTCTTTTGTTCGAGAGTTCCCGATCCAAATGAAGCTCCATATTACCCGTTCCCTTGAATTCCTCGAAAATCACTTCGTCCATCTTGCTTCCGGTCTCGACCAAAGCCGTACCTAGAATCGTGAGGCTTCCCCCACCCTCAATGTTACGGGCTGATCCGAAAAACCTTTTGGGACGTTGCAGGGCAGTCGCCTCGACGCCACCACTCAAAATTTTCCCGCTGTTCGGCATGGTGGTGTTGTAGGCCCGGGCCATCCGGGTGATGGAATCGAGCAGAATCACAACATCCTGCTCGCACTCGACCATACGGCGGGCTTTCTCGATCACGATTTCGGCCGCATGAACATGACTTTCGGCGCTCTCGTCGAAGGTCGAGGCAATAACCTCGGCATCGGGCACCTGCCGTCGAAAATCGGTGACTTCCTCGGGCCTCTCGTCGACGAGCAAAACGATCAGGTGAGCCTTCGGGTTGTTGACTCGCAAGGCTCGGGCGATGGCCTGCTGAAGAACGGTCTTTCCCGTTCTCGGGGGTGCCACGATGAGACCACGTTGACCAAAACCGATGGGCGAAACCAAATCAACCACGCGCATCGAGACGTTATCCCACTCGACGTCGGGTTTGGTCTCGAGAAAAATCCTCTCCAAGGGATAGTAGGGAACCAGTTCGGTAAAAGGCGTTATGCGGGAAGCCTCCTCGGGAGCGCCGTTCATGACCTGTTCGACCTGAACGAGAACAGGGCAGCTGGACCCATCCATTTTAGGGCGAACGAAGCCCTGAACCAAGTGTCCCGTCTTCAAGCCCAGCGACTTGACCAAAGGAGCGGGGACGAAAGGGCATTGGGATTTGAGGCGGTAATTATCCTTCTCCTGAAGCAAAAAGGCATGACCATCCTGCATCACTTCGAGTATTCCAGATATCCGCACGGGAACCACTTTCTCGAGACAGGCATCCAACAATGCGTCGAAAATCTCTTCCCGCAAAGGAGCCGCCGCCAATTCGAGATCCAAATCAAGCTCCGTGACCTTCGCCTTGAGCTCTTGCAAATTCAAAGGCAAAAGCTCGTCCAAAACGATCGGCGGGGACTCCGCGGAAACGAAAACTTCGGCGAGAGCGGAGATGCCGGCTTCGGTTTTGAGTTCCTCGTTTTCCATGAGGTTGCCGATCTCCAAAGGCTTGACCTCGGTTTCCTCGTAAGGAAGACGCTTGGGTTTCTTGAATTTTTGGCGGGACCTGTTCTTTTGGTTTGGGTTTTGGTTTTTCTTTTTATCCTGCCAATTCTGCTTCTTGCCATGGCGGTTGCCCTGTCCGTGTTGACCGTGTTGACCATGCTGAGCTTGATGGCCTTGTTTCTTCTGTTGATTCGGGTTTCCCTGTTTGGGGGGATTCCCTCCCTGCTGCTTCCCGTCGCCCTGTTCACCGTTTTGGGTTTGCTCCGGACTCTTTTTAGGGTCGGCGCTCCCGGGATCCTCTTCCAGATAAGGGTTCGGCTTTTCCGTCTCGGATTCGGAACCATCGGTACTGAAGAACAACTGCGTATCGCCCTTGTTCTCGGAAGGCTCGGGACTCTTTTCGGACTTGGCCTTTTCGGGCTTGGGTTCCGGAGCTTCGGGTTCAGGGGATGTTTCGGGAGGAGCGGAAGAGGCTTCCTTTTCGGGAGCGTCGCCATCGCTTTCTTTTTTCTTGGTCGTGCGTTTGGTTGGCATAAAAAATATTATTGAGGTTTGGGCTTACTGGTAAAAGATTTCAAAAAGTAAAGGACTTGCCGTTCCAAAAACTCAGGAGAGCCGCTTCCAAGAAGGATGGAATCCGCAAGCTCGGCCTTTTTTTCAGTGGGCAACTGAGCATCGAGACGACCCTCCGCCTGTTCGAACCCAAGCCCCCGGTCGAGCAACCTTGCGACCTGGACTTCTCGGGATGCAAACAGTGAGATAACGTGAGCAAAATGGGATTGAAGATCATTTTCGAAAAGAAGGGGAATCTCCACCACGAACAATGAGTTTTCACTCTTTTGGATTTTGGTTTGCCATGCCGCCCTTACGAGCGGGTGAAGAATGGATTCAAGCCAAGATCTTTCGCGGGGTACGGTAAACACTATTTCAGCTATCTGCTTTTTGTCAACGATTCCTCGCTCTTCGAAAACGGACGGCCCCCACCTCTCCGTCAACAGGCTGGCAACCTGCTTGTCGGAAGCAAGAATTTCTCCGGCCAACTGATCGGTCGATATTGCTTCCCAGCCGTTCTTGGCAAAAATTTCGAGAACGGTCGATTTACCGCAAGCAATACCCCCCGTCAGCCCGATCACGGACTTTCCCGGAAAAGGGGTCATGGTTTGAACTTTGACGATGCCGCAGGGACAAGCAAGCCCCGAAATAAATATTTCTCATTCGTACTATCGTCTTGCCAGTCGGAAAAACTAATCTAATATTCTATCTTCTTTCGCTGGTAGGGTATCCAAGTGGCTAAAGGATGCGGACTGTAAATCCGCCCGCTTCG
>JAURNO010000176.1 GCA_030830145.1 Verrucomicrobiota bacterium | reverse complement strand
GAAGAGGACCTATTCTCTCTCTCCAAAGAGATGAAATTTGAGGTGCAGTTCTGTTTCTACTTTCGGATTTGATCAATTCGACGCTGATTTCTCCCATATTGGAACCAGAGACAATACTAGAAGAACTTTTGGGTCCTCCGGTAAAAGGCTGAGCACCCATGGTTATCATGGCATGCTTGAATGGGTTCGCTTCTCCTTCAGTATTAAGAAATTCGACTACCTCCAACCTTGCTCGCTCGATTTCCTTCAATGCTTTTTCGGTTGAGGATGCAGGTACGCCATCCTGCATGGAAACCTTCACGGTTATGTAATCCGATGGAACGGGTGGAATTCCTCTGATGGAAGGGACGTGACCTCCCATAATAAGGCCAATCGTGATGGCAAAAATCCCTGTGAATACCGATAAGGTGAGGTAGCGGTTTCTCAGGCAAAGATCCAAAAAAGGTTGGTATGAATTCTTAATGAAAATTTCCAACCCGGTAGAAACTTTGCCCTGCAACCGGGAAAGCCAATTCCGGGGTTTCTTGTCAAACCGGCAAAGCGTGAGGTGGTAGGGCAGGATAAACTTCGATTCGATGAGAGAGAAAAACAAGGCGGGAATGACTACCAATGGAATGTCTTTCATCAGTTTGCCTAACCATCCGGGCAGAAAGAGCATAGGCACGAATGCAACCATGCTGGTCAAGATTGCAAAGGTGACGGGAACGGCCACCAAATGAGTGCCTTCGATGGAAGCAAGGAGAGGTTTTTTCCCTTTGGAGCCCAATGTGTAAACGGATTCTCCGACTACGATTGCATCGTCGACTAAAATACCCAAAACGACAATGAAGGCAAAAAGAGAGACGAGGTTGATGGATGCCCCCATTAACCCCATGGCGGCAAAGGCACCCATAAACGAAATAGGCAAACCGATAGCGACCCATACCGCCAAGGATGGTCTCAGAAACAAGGAGAGTACCAAAAAAACCAAAAGCAAACCTTGAAGGGCATTTCTGATCATCATTTGCAAGCGTCCCTCCAAGTAATATGAACTGTCTTGCCAAATGGTCATGCCCACTCCTTCAGGCAACTTCGTCGAAATTTCTTGAACATAAGCATTCACTTTTTTCGATATGTCGAGTGGGCTTTGTTTGCCAACTCGGAAGATGCGGAGGGTGACGGCGGATTGTTCTGAAAAAGTGGTGTAAAGAGCTTTGTCTTCAAACGCATCTTTGACCGTGGCTAAGTCTTCGAGTTTCAAGCTCGAGCCATTGGGAGAAGAAATCAATTCGATTTTGTCGAACTCCTCCCCATTGCGGGCTTTGCCCATGGATCGCAGTAGGGTTTCACCAGAAGACGTTCTTGCCACACCGCCAGGTATGTCGAGCGATGATTGCTTCAAGGATCGGGAGACGTCGTCGAAGCTCAAACCATGTTCACGCAGATTCCGCTCGGAAACCTCAATGCTGATTTCGGGTTTCCGGATCCCCATTATTTCCACTTGAGTAATGCCGGGGAGATTGGTCAAGTCATCGAGTGTTTTGTCGGCTAATTTGCGTAGGGATTTCTCATCGCAATTTCCATGGATGGCCAAGGCGAGAACTCTTCTTTTTTGCGTGGCGACCTCGACCATCGGTTTCTCTGCCTCTTCTGGGAAGGTACTGATCGAATCAACCCTGACCTTGATCTCGTCCGCCAAAACCTTGGCATCTTTCCCAAGGGCGACCCGAATGGAAACGACGCCGAGATTCTCTCTAGCATAGGAATTCATTTCCTTGATCCCCGAAAGATCCCAAATCTTTTCTTCAATTTGCCTGCAGATCCCTTCCTCCACTTCCAAGGGTGCGGCACCTGGATAAGGCACCGAGATGGTTACCAAATCAAGATCGAAATCGGGAAACAGTTCCATCTTCAAGCCGCGAATGGAAAAGACACCCGAAATAACGATCACCCCCATAAGCAGGTTGGCGGCGACTCCGTTCTTGGCAAACCACGCAATCATGGTCTTGAGTCGTTGAGATCCTGATTTTGCCCCGCGATTCTTACTTTCATTCCTTTCGAAATAATCTCAACAGGTGTAATGCAGACGCGATCTCCGTTTTGCAACCCTTCGGAAACCCAAACCTCTTTTCCTTGTCGGCAAACGGTTTTGACCTTCCTAACACTCAACCCGTCGTTGGAATCGAGAACAAGGATGGTGTCTTGGGTACGAAAAGCGGAGTTGGGAACAACGAAAACCTCGACCTCTTCACCCCAAAGTCGAACTTTTACGAATTGGCCAATTTGGAGAGGCTCTGCTTCAGTCCGTCGAGATTCTCTGAAAGGATTGGCAAAACAATCGTCAAAACGAGCGACCAAACGATTCAAGCGAGTACGCGGATCAACAATGCCCTCCGAGCGATCCAATGTGCCCAAGTAGGATGCATTTCCGTTCGCGTCCAAAACTTCCGCTTTGATCTTTTCTTTGCCGGGTCTTTGCAATTGTTCGGAAAACCCTAGGAGTTTCATTTCGGAACGGCTTAACGAGAGGTCGACTTCCGCTGAATCGAGGGCATAAATTTGAGCAAGGGAAGAAGAGGTTCCCCCCCCAACACGCTGACCTACGTCGGCCATAGTCGTAAGTATTCTACCCTCGAAAGGAGCCCGTACT
>JAURNO010000175.1 GCA_030830145.1 Verrucomicrobiota bacterium | reverse complement strand
GATGCTTACAGTGAATGCATGGCCCATTTCATCCGTGACGTGAGAACGGACCTCAAGGCCCCGGACATGAAGTTCGTGATCGGCGTAATGGGGGTGGGGGGACCTTTGGAAAAGTATGCCAGTCAACGCTACGTTCCCATTCACGGAAGTTTTCGCGAAGCAATGGCGGCTCCTGCATCCATGCCCGAATTCAAGGGTAACGTCGCGGCGGTCCGGACGGCCCCTTTCTGGGATGGTCGCCTGCAGCGGATGGAGGACAACCAGGGCAAGGTCAAGCAGATGGCCGGGTTCCTCAAGAGCAAGCACAAAGATCATCCGAACAAGGACGGGTCGATGGATGCCCAAGCCCAAAAGGCTTACCTGGACAAGTACCGAAGGGAATTGATTTCCGAAGAAGACGATGCCTATGCCAAGATTGCCAAGTCCAATGGAGGGTATCACTATTTCGGAAGCGCCAAGACCATGGCCCAAATCGGCAAGGCCTTTGCCGAGGCGATGGCCGAAATGAAATAACTGATATGACGCGGGCATTTTCATTCTTGTTCTTGGGATTGATACCCGTTTTTGCCGGACTTGGTGACCTTTCCGCCAAGCCCAATGTTCTCTTCATCGCAATCGACGACCTGAATGACTACGTAAGTCCGCTCGACAACCACCCGGGTGTGAAGACCCCCCACTTCGAGCGTCTGGCCAAACGATCGGTCAACTTTGCCAATGCCCACTGCGCCGCCCCTGCCTGCCATCCCTCACGGGTGGCGGTCATGACGGGGGTCCACCCGAGCCGCTCGGGTATCTATCGTAATATGTTCGGGGCTCATGGACCCCGTTGGCGCCACGAGTCGGCCCTGTTGGAGAACGCCGTCGTCCTTTCGCGCCACTTTGGCAACCACGGCTACCATGCCGCGGGCGGAGGCAAGATCTTTCATACCCTGCAATGGACCCCGGGTGATTCCCAGAACGACCCCGATGCCTGGGACGAGCACCGAGGGGATCCGCTCGATCCCATTTCCAGCGACTGGCCCCGTCCCAAGTTCACTCAGGGGGACAATGTGGGCTTTGTCGGTCGCCGCCCCCTCGGCAACTACCTGTTCGGTGCCGCCCCGCTCGAGCAACCTGAAGAAAGCTATGGCGATCACTTGGTGGTGGACTGGGCCATCGAGAAGCTCAAGGAGAAGCGCCAGAAACCGCTCTTCCTCGCGGTGGGTCTCTTTCGTCCCCATATTCCCTGGGAGGTCGGTCGGAAGTGGTTCGATCTCTACCCCATGGACGAGGTCAAACTGCCCGTTCATCAAGCGGACGATCTGCAGGATGCCCGGGACCATGGACGCCGCGGTTGGCACAGGTGGGTCACCGAAAACAAGCAGTGGAAACACCTCATGCAGGGCTACCTCGCCAGCATAAGCTATGTTGATCACCAACTGGGTCGCCTGCTCGATGGCCTCGACCGGTCGGGCCTGCGGGAAAACACCGTGGTGGTCCTGTGGAGCGATCATGGATTCCATATCGGGGAAAAAGAGAACTGGGAGAAGTTTGCCCTCTGGGACCAGACCACCCGGGTTCCCTTGTTCATCCATGCCCCGGGCCTCAGCAAGGACGGGGAAAAGACCCGCCAGCCCGTGACCTTGACCGATCTTTACCCGACCTTGTGCGAGTTGGCCGGTCTACCGATCCCAGCCCAATGCGACGGTGTTTCCCTTGTTCCCCAACTGAAGAATCCGGCGAAGAAAAAAACCACCCTTTCCCTGACCTCCTTCCAGTTCGGAGGAGACTCCAAGCCCTCCCATGGAGTCTCGGACGATCGCTACAGGTTCATCCGTTACGGGAATGGTTTTGAGGAACTTTACGACTTGGAAGAGGATCCGCATGAATTCGTCAATTTGGCCAAGGAGCCGAAGTTCGCCAAGGTTCGTGAAAAGCTCGCCCGGGGCGTTCCATCGGACGCGGCCAAGATCGCGGTTATCCCGAAGGACTCTCCTCACCATCGAGGCCGCGCTCGGGCTCCCAAGACGTTCAAGGTCTTTCTGCTTGCCGGTCAGTCCAACATGCAAGGGCAGGGTGTCGTCGACATGGACCATCCCAAATACTACAACGGGGGCAAGGGTACGCTGCTGCGGGTCATGAAGAACGCAGCCGATCCCAGGCGCTACGCACACTTGAAGGACGCAAAAGGAAACTGGATCACCCGAAACGATGCCTTCATCCGCTACCGCAACAAGCAGGGGGTCATGGCGGGGGGCGTAAGCATCGGGTTCACCGGATACGGGAGTATGAAGAGCCGTCACCACATCGGGCCCGAGCTCCAGATCGGCCACCGCTTGGGAGACCATTTCAAGGAGCCCGTGCTCCTGATCAAGACGGCTTGGGGAGGCAAGAGCCTCTACGAGGATTTCCGTCCTCCGTCAGCGGGAGGTGAAACCGGTGAGTATTATGGCAAGATGCTGGCCGAAGTGGACGAAGCTCTCAAGAATTACCGTAAGGAGTTTCCCTCGCTGAAGGGCAGTAAGCCCGAGTGGGGCGGATTCGTTTGGTTTCAGGGCTGGAACGATATGTTTAATCAGGATGCCCTTGCTCAGTACGAGCAAAACCTCGTCCATCTGATCAAGGACCTGCGGGTTCATCTCAAGCAACCCAACCTGCCGGTGGTGGTGGGGGAGTTGGGCAATATGGGAGAGGATGCGGGCAAGAATATGAAGGCCATCCGTGAGGCCCAGCGCAAGGCCTGTGAACGAAAGGAATGGAAGGGCAGGGTCTCCTTCGTCAAGACGACGGCTTTTGCCCGACCCAAGGAGGAATCACCGAACGTCGGACACGGTCATCATTGGTTCGGCAATGCGGAAAGCTACTTCCTGATCGGGGATGCCTTGGGGGCGGAGATGGTCCGCCTCCTGAAAAAAAACAAATAGGATCAGCGCCGGCGCTTGGAGATGATCTCCGAGACCTTCTCGTCGAACCCGTCCTTCTTGCCTGTTTCGGCCAACCTCTTTTTCTCGGCGGTTACGAAATCCCGGCGCTTGGTGAGGAGCTCGTCGAGCTTCTTCTGTAGCTCCTTCCGCTTGGCCACTTGTTCCTCGAGGTATTTCTTTCTCTCCTCTTTGGACATTTTCCTGACTTCTTCGGAAAGTTTTTCGTTTTCCACTTCATCGAAATCGACCCGCCCAGAGGCGAGATCGTCAACAAGGTCTCCTCCACCATCAACGTAGGCGGAGGAAAAGCCTGCTGCCCCAACTCCCGAATCCGCGGCCAATGACTTTGATTTGAAGGACAGGACGGAAAGACGGTCGGCAGCGACTTCTTCTTTTGCCTCCGCCGCGAGAGCGATTTTGCCTCGAACGACCCTGCGCTTGTCACTGTCTCCATAGGCCACTACGGTGATACCTAGCTCCCGGTTCAATTTTGCGATCTCAGCATCCACGGGCGTGCTGATGGCGGCGACCCCGCCGCTTTGAGCAATAGCCACGAAGTCTCCTTCGGCGAGCTTGGCGATTTCCTTCCAAATCGGAGTGGTGGAGGCCATGCTTCCGCATTGCACGGTGTTGAGGATGATATTGTTTTTGGCCGCCAGTTTGCAGATTTCGGGATACTTGACGTCGTCCTGGTAGTCCATGTGCGGGGGAGCGTCTCCGACGAGGAAGACGAGCTTGAGAACCTTCTTGTTCTTGTTCCATTTGATCTTGGTCACGGCTTCGTGGAGGGCTTGGTTGACCGACTCGGGAGCGTCTCCACCGCCTTGGGCCTGAAACTTCATGAGCTTGGCATAGATGTCGTCGATATCGTCGGAAAGGTCGTGTACTTGGGTGATGTAGGCTTCCTTGCGGTCGCGGTACCCGATCAATCCGATGCGCAGGTTGGGGGTGGGTTCGCTCGCCAGGATCTCGTTGGCGATTGCCCATATCTTCTGCTTGGCTCCCTCGATCAGGCCACCCATGGAACCGGTGGTATCGAGAACGAAACATACCTCGATGGTTTCCTTCTTGGGTTTCTTTCCTTTCTTCTGGTCGCCGTCCTTGGCGGCGAGTGGAGCGAGGATCAGGCAGGCAGTGAGCAGGAGGGCTAGCTTTTTCATGATGCGTCTGGTTAGGTTGGTAAAGGTGCGGGGCTATCTGCGGCAACGGATGATCTTGCCTTGGTGGAGGACGTCCACGTTGGCCCCGAGGGAAAGGAACTTGATTAATTCAGGGTGTTTTTCCAAAAAGTCGAAGTATTCCTTGGAGGCGAATTTGAGTTCCTCGATCTTTTTGTCTTTGTCATCCCGGGCCTCGTCGTCGATCCAGAGATCGCCTGCGAGGTGGAAGGTCTTACCGTCCAAAACCCGGTTCTCCGGGGAACTTGGTTTGTCGGCGGACTTGCCGCCGGCATAAGCCAAGTTTTTGGCGGCACTGAAGCTGGAAATCCCATCGGCGCTCTTGAGGGTGATACTGGAAGCTGCCCCGCGGACGGCTTCTTCGCCGGACTTCTCGAGTTTGAAGCTATCGTAAGCAATCTTGGCTTCGGCCTCGATCGCCAACAGTTCCCTTTCTGCTACGGGGGCGGCTGCCCCGGGAGCAACTCTACCAAGACTGCGTCTCGCGAGTGGAATATCTTTCTCGTCCTCGATAATCAAATAACTCGTGTATGGAGTGACGATCGCGTACTTGCGGGCGAGCCGGGCAACTTCCTCTTTCAACTCCTTGTTTTCGCCCCGCAAGCGGATCTCATCCAAGAGGTAGCCCACTCTGCGGGTTGCCCAGATACGCGGGATGAAGGAGTTTCCTTCCTTCTCCTTGGGAAAGACGACTTCGTATTCAAAGGTTTTCTTTTTGCCCCGGATCGTACCCTCGAGCGTGATCTTTCCTTTCTTTTCG
Organism: Verrucomicrobiota bacterium; assembly: GCA_030830145.1. GTDB lineage: Bacteria > Verrucomicrobiota > Verrucomicrobiia > Opitutales > Seribacteraceae > Seribacter. The sequence goes on along the minus strand of JAURNO010000175.1, from coordinate 819 downwards.
CCTGGCTCGTAGCGGCCGAGCACGACCATTTGGTCACCCTTGAAGAGGTCGGGCAGGTTCTTCGGATAGATTCCACGGACCCGATCCGGTCCGTCGATCCTAAGCTTGAGGTCGGCCAATACCGGTTCGGAAATCTTGGCGTAAAAGCGTGAGACCTTGTACTCGAGGTTTTCCTCGGGCAGGACGTATTGGCTGGCGGCCTTGGTTTCCTCGGTAATCTTGTCGAGGAGGTGGGTGTTGACGTTGGTTCCTATGCCCAGGCAGAAAACCCGGATCTTGCTCTTCGAGTCACTGGTTTTCTTTCGTAAGGAATTGAGGATGACGTCTTCCTTGATCGCTCCGATCGTTGGCTGGCCGTCGGTCATGAAGATGACTTGAGTGGGGCGTTTGTTGGAGGCTTTCTCGGAAATGATGGAAGCCGCCTCCACCAGAGCCTCCTCGATTGCGGTCCCGCCGATGGGCCGGACCGAGTCGATGAATTTCACGGCTTTCTTTCGGTTTTTCTCTCCGGCCGTGACCATTTTTCCGAAGATTGGTTCGGCCTCGGTGGAAAAACGGATGAGCTCGAAACGATCTTCCTCGTTCAGGCTTTCCACGCAAAACTTGAGGGCCTCCTTGGCCTGCTCGATCTTCTTGCCTCTCATTGAGCCGGATGAATCGAAGACGAATACCACATCCTTGGGGATGACCGATCCTTTCGCATCCCATGCCCCGGGGTTGAGCAGGAGCATGAAATGCCCCTCATCGTCATCCTTGTCCTCTTTGTGCGTGAGCACGCTCAGGTCGATATCGCTACCGCCTTTGTCCTTGAGGGAGTAG
>JAURNO010000012.1 GCA_030830145.1 Verrucomicrobiota bacterium | reverse complement strand
TGGTTGCCCGGTGCATTCGGGATTCCTCCATCCGATGATTGCAAGCGCATGTACGCGATGTCCACGGCTTGCAGGTCTTCCGGTGTTAAAAAAGCGCCTCTTTCGTCATTGGAGTCCAATTGGCGAACGTAATTCAACCAGAGTTCGTTTGCAGTCAATGGGCGTCTTGATAAGGAGGAAATTCTTGCTTTTCTCAATTTGCCATAAGGATCCTCTTTGGAATTTGACTTTTCAGGCACTTTTTCCTGTTCGAGGGTAGCCCTTGGTTTGTCGATCGATTCTTGATTCATAGTCTTTTTATGCATTTGCGTGTTTTATGCATCAATATACTTCAAATGTTTGCGAAAAGCTAAAATTATCCTGACTTTTCGTGTTTGGAAGCCAAGGCAACCCGTACACGGTGGGGAAAGGTTCTTTGCGCTTTAGCTCGGGTTGGATTCGCTTGCTTCCTTAACCAAAGAAGGGTCGGGAAGAATGCCTGGCCCGAGGGGACAGGAAATGGAAGCGGCCAAGCCACGTAGAATCTGAATCTCCACGTCGGTAGTCTTGTGGTCGTGATCGATTGTCCGGGCACAGGCATTCAGGAGGGTGCGCTTGGCCATTGGGCTGAGCTTGGAAAGGCGTGCCATGGCGGAGTCCAATCCCCTGAGTCCGCATTCTTCGACGGGAGGAAGTTCGATCGTTTTGTTTCGGTCGAGTGCCCGAATACCGGCTTCGAAAGCTGGTTTGGGATCCGCCTCTTCTTGTCCGTAGTGCGCGAGCGCTCCGAGAATAACGGAACATTCCGGCAGCCGGCTTCGAATCGATACTCTGCCGTGCAGAGGCCCTCTGGCCGAGTGTTGGCGGCCAAAATCATGATCGATCACCTTGCGCAAACTCCATTCGAGAAGATCGATTTTTTCATCGGCCCCGATCAAGGTTTCCGTGATATTTTGAAACGTGGTGAATTGATCGGCGGAAAGTTGGGACAGGGCGGCGGCCGCTTCTTCCACGAGTACGAACTTTTGTTGTGAGTTCAATGGAAAGACGGTCCCGCGGATTTTTTCGGTTTCCTCGACGGTGCCGGGTTCGGCTTGTTCCGAAATAATGGAGAGCTGCTTCCCGATGACTGCCGGGCTTTCCAAATCGAGAAGAAGGGAAAAAATCACGCAGCGGGCTCCAAACGGTTCTTTGGCTAGTTCGAGCAAGACAGGTGGCATGCCTGCCAGTAAATTGCGGGCGTGATCGATCTCCTCTTTGCCCGGTACGGTCGCTGTTTTAAGGAAGGTTCGAGCGGACTCGCTTTTCTCTGCCGGTTGCGGTTCGGCAACCGTTTGGGAAGAAGGTTCCACAGCCTGTTGTCCGGAGGCAAAACCGGAGACTCCGGATAACCCGGAAAATTCGGTCACTTGCTCACTGATTTTATCGGTATCTGGATAAGTGTTTTTCCAGTTCGGTTCGATCCGTTTGATGCGTACGGGAAGGGGAGGGTGCGTTGCGAACATACTACTCATCGCGGAACCGAAGAACATATGGGAGAAGTCTTTCGCCCCGGCCACCCCAACGTTCGATCCACTCGAAAAGCCCCCTATGCGCTTGAGAGCTCCTGCGATGCCATCCGGGTTCCTCGTAAATTGAACGGCTGCCGCATCGGCCAGGAATTCCCTTTGCCTACTGACTGCCGCCCGGATGAGAGATCCGAAGAAACCGCCGATCAGGCCGATCGCGATCAGACCGATTCCTAGTAAGACAAACGCTGCACCACTGTCGTCCTTGCTTCGCCTGCGGTACCTGGAACCCCTTCCCGCATAGAGCATGATCTCTCCGATACGGGCGAGAAAGACGATGCCGAACAAAACCCCCGTCAGGCGTATGTTGATGCGCATGTCTCCGTTGAGAACATGGCTGAATTCATGAGCCACGACTCCCTGCAATTGGTCTCTGGTTAGTTTGGTGGCACAACCACGGGTGATTCCGATGACCGCGTCCCGGGGAGCGAACCCAGCAGCAAAGGCATTAATACCCTCTTCCTCCATCAAGTAAACTGGAGGTACGGGGGTTCCCGATGCGATGGCCATTTCCTCCACCACGTTTCGAATCCTTCTCTCGAAGGGGTCCCCCGTGTTGGGTGAGATCAACTTGCCACCCAAGGCCTCTGCTACGGCTGACCCCCCGGAGGAAAGAGAAGCGATTCTTCCGAGGCTCGCCAAGGAGACCACGATAACCGTCCCGACCGTCGTCATGAGGGCGAGTTCGATCGACCAGGCAAGTGGTCGGTATTCCTCCATTTGCATGAGGACGGCCGAAAACAGTGCAAAGACCGCTACGATGATGCAGACCACCGCCATCAGAAAGTAAAAGACGAGAGTTCCCGTTTTGGCCCGGGCTTGATCCTGTTGCTCGAAAAAATCCATCAATCCGAATGGATGAGACTAAGGGAGTCCGTATTCCTAGAACTGTACCTTGGGGGCTTCGTTGATCTTTTTGCTTTCGAACTCGAGAAGAGTCGCGTCCTGTCCGTGCCCAAACATGCCGGCGAAGAAAACGGGGGGGAATGTTTGCTTGTAGGTGTTGTAGGAGGTGACGGCGTCATTGAAGGCTTGCCTGGAAAAAGCGACCTTGTTTTCGGTTGCGGTCAATTCCTCCTGAAGGTTGGCCATGTTCTGGTTGGCTTTCAGGTCGGGATAGCTTTCGGAAAGGGCGAATAATTTACCCAAAGCACCGCCAAGCATTCCTTCGGCCCCTGCCAAACCGGCCATGGCTCCTGCGTCACCCGGGTTCATGGAAGCGGTTTTAAGGCTTCCCATTGCTTGATTGCGGGCTTGGATTACGGCCTCAAGGGTTTCCTTCTCGTGCTTCATGTAGCCCTTGACCGTTTCGATCAGGTTGGGAATCAGGTCGTATCGCCTTTGCAGTTGAACCTCAATCTGCGAGAAAGCATTTTGAAAACGGTTCTTCAGGGTGACGAGCTTGTTGTAGATGCCGATTACGGACATCAAAATAATCAAGCCGATGACGCCTATGACGATTAGAACGATAGTGGTGATCATGGTAAATGAAGTTTGGGAGAATTTTCGGAGATTTTAAACAAGATAAGTCGTTTCCGGGTGGATTTCCATTACAAGAAGACGAGAAATTTATAATGAATGATAAATAGGGTAAAGAATTAGCAAGGTAATCGAGACCTAGTCAACAGGCGATTCCTTGGTTTTTCCTTTGCTCAGCCAAGGCAGGCTTTGTTACGAATGCATGGATGGGGAAATCGAAGAGATGAATTGGGTAATCATTGTAGCCGTCTTGGTCCTTTCCTTTCCCGTCTGGAAATTTTTCGAGCGTAAGGTCGGTCGCAGAAAATGGCCCGCAGTCCAAGTTTCGTTCGCGAGCCGTCTCAAAAGAATACTCGGCAAAAGGGTTTCCTTTTACAAAAATCTTTCCGCTCGTGAAAAAAGAAGATTTGAATTTCGGGTGATGCGCTTTTTGCAAAACCACGAGGTCACCACGGCGGGCACGCGCATAAACGAAACCGACCTGGCCTTGGTCGGAGCAAGCGCCGTGATCCCCGTATTCCGCTTCGAACGCTGGCGTTACCGAGGTTTGGACGAGGTGGTGGTCTTCGGTCCATCCTTCGACCGGAACTTTGCCGGTACCGGTGAGGAAGGTCGCGTGGTGGGTTTGCTCGGGACAGGTGACTTGGACCGGAAGATGTTTCTTTGCCGGGATGCCCTGAGGAAGGGTTTTGCCCAAGAGAAAGACGGGGACAACACCGCCATTCACGAGTTCGTCCATCTTGTCGACAAAATGGACGGTCGGGTCGATGGAATTCCCAAAGTCATCATTCGCCGCCAATACGTTCTTCCGTGGCTTGAGTTGATGAAACGTAAAATCGGTGAAATCGAGAAGGGGCAATCGGACATCAATCCCTACGCAGCCATGGGAAACGAGGAATTTCTTGCCGTGACCGCCGAATACTTTTTCGAATGCCCGGAAAAGATGGAGGAGCGTCACCCCGATCTTCACAAAGCTCTCCGTTACGTCTTTAAGGACCCCGACTGAAATCACCTTTCGGCCACCCCTTTTCCGTTGCCCGTTTGATTCGGAGCCTTTTATCCTCCGATCATGTCCCTTTTTCACTCGCGTTTCATTCTTCTGCTTTGCCTGCCTGCCTTTTTGTGGGCCGCCAAGCCCAACGTCCTTCTGGTCTATACCGATGACCAGGGAAGCGTGGATGCCCGATGCTACGGTTCCAAAGATTTGCATACCCCGACGATCGACCGGATCGCCGAGACGGGTATCCGTTTTACCAACATGTATTCGCCTTCCGCCATCTGCTCGGCTTCGCGGGCCGGCTTGCTGACCGGGCGCAGACCCGCCCGCGCGGGGGTTCCGGGGAATGTCTCCTCTTCCAAAGGGGCAGCCGGCATGCCAACCTCCGAAACGACGATGGCCGAACTGATGAAGTCCAATGGTTAC
>JAURNO010000174.1 GCA_030830145.1 Verrucomicrobiota bacterium | reverse complement strand
TGATCCCGGCCTGCCTCATGCCACCACCGAACGTCTTCCTCCATCGATGAGCCTCGTTAATCACCTCACGCGACCCCACCAAGACTCCTCCCACCGGCGCCCCCAACCCCTTCGAAATGCAGATTGAAACCGTATCGCAATCGCGAACGATTCTGGCGGGATCGGTTCCACTAGCCTCCGCGGCATTGAACAAGCGGGCTCCATCCATGTGAAGAGCGCATTCCGATTGCTGGGCGACTCCTGCTATTTCATCAATCAAGGATTGAGGGTAAAAGGTTCCACCACCACGATTGGACGTATTTTCAAGGCAGACCAAACTACCATTGGGATAATGACTCGAACATTCCGCAGGTTTTCTGATTTTTGCCCTGACTGCTTCCCCCTTCATGATTCCACGCTCACTTGAAACCAAAGCCACCGAACAACCGGACAAAGCGGCGAATCCACCCGCCTCGTAGATATAAATATGACTATGCTCTTCGGTGATGATTTCGTCACCGGGTTGGGTGTGGGTACGAATGGCGATTGCGTTGGCCATGGTTCCACTTGGAACCATTAAGCCTGCCTCCTTACCCATGATCGAAGCCATTTTCTCCTGCAGTTCAATGACCGTTGGGTCCTCACCAAATACATCGTCCCCCACAATGGCCGAAGCCATTGCTTCTCTCATGGCCGAGGTAGGTTGGGTGATCGTGTCGCTACGCAGGTCGATCCGTTCGGATGGATGCTCGAACATCCCGTTGATAAAAGCGTTCGCTATTTGATAATGATGTTCTTGAAGGAAACCTTCATCGGAGGCCCGGCATGCAACTGCAGAGCAAGCAGGCCATCGGCCCGGCGGGTCTTCTCGTCATTGTCAATCAACTCGGTCGTCTTCACCCCATTGATGTAATGAACAAAATGAAAGCCCTTGCCGGTAATCCGGTAAGTGTTCCATTCTCCCTTTTTAACCGCTTTGCCGATTTCCTTGGCGTCCCCGAAGGTGGTTGCCTTCTTTTGAAGCTTACCCTTGTCGTCAACCGAAAGAACGGTCTTTTGCCCCCGGGTGGAGAGGATTCCGCGGAAAGCTTCACCATAACAAATGCCAGACCACCTGTCTCCGGACTCAAAGTCGGCCTGATAGCCACCGATACGCCACCCGTCATGCTTCCCCGGTTTGACGAAACTCCGGTATTGAATGCCGGAATTACCCGCCTCGATCTTAAAATCGAGATGCAAGTCAAAATCCTTCATTTTCAAATTCTTGCAGATAAGAAAGGTATTTCCCTTGGTCGGATTCTCCTTTGTCGTCTGACCGAGAATGGCCCCGTCCTTCACACTCCAAAACTTGGGATCACCGTCCCATCCCTTCAAGGTTTTCCCATCGAAGAGATTTTTTTCCGCGTGAACGGAGGCGCAAGAAAAGGCAAGAAGAGAGAAGAAGAATGTAAACGATTTCATTTTTTAATAAAAAGGGTTTCTAAACAAATGTCCTGCCAACCACCATTTAGGCAAGGAAAAGTTGACGGAGGCTTGTTTTTATTTCTGAATGAACATCCTAAGCCCTCCCTATGATCTCCGTTCAAGACCTCAAAATTCACTTTGGCAATTTCGTTGCCGTCGACCAATTGACTTTCCAAGTCGAGAAAGGTTCGGTCTACGGATTGATCGGACCCAATGGAGCGGGAAAAACCACCACCATCAAGGCCCTTGCCACCCTCCTCGAACCAACCTACGGTGAAATCAACCTCGGTGACGTCTCCGTCTTGCACGAACCCGAGGAAGCCCGAAAAATATTGGGTTACATGCCTGATTTTCCGCCCGTTTACGACGATCTGAGAGTCGATGAATTCTGCGACCTTTTTGCCCACGCCTACGGGTTGGACTCGAACCAGAGAAAAAGCAAAATCGAGGAATGCCTTGGCTTGACCGACCTTCTCGACAAAAGAAAAGTCCTTTGCAAGTCACTCTCGCGGGGTATGAAGCAAAGAGCCCTGTTGGCCAAGACTTTGGTTCACGACCCGGAAGTCCTTCTTCTCGACGAACCAGCCGCCAACCTTGACCCAAAGGCAAGGATCGACCTGCGCAACCTTCTTCGAAAACTTGCCTCCGAAGGGAAGACCGTTTTGGTATCCTCTCATGTACTTTCCGAACTTCAGGACCTTTGCGATACCATTGGCATCATGAAAAACGGCACCATGATCCACTCCGGAACCATTGATGAGATTGCCGAGAAAACCAACCCGGCGAGGACCGTGCAAGTTCACCTCACCGAAGTATTCGATGGAATCGAAGACTGCCTGAAGGACTTTCCGGTCATCTCATCCTTCTATGCAGTAGACGAAAGCCGAAAGCGTTTTGAGTTCATCCATGAAGGGTCGAATCAAGTGGAGGCGGAGGTTCTTTCTTCTTTGGTTGGAAAAGGCGCTAAAATCTACCGCTTCGAACCCAAACAATCCAAGGTCGAGGACCTGTTCCTGCAAGTCGAGTCGGAAAACGGGAAAGGAGAGATCAGGTGAATCCAATCATCTTGCGTGGCGTACGGGAAAGGTTGCGAATCAAGCACTTGATTGCAGCAGGTCTTTTTTCTCTAATTATTTCCGCGACCCTTTACTTCACCGCCTATCTCGAGGGTGCGGAAGGAGATTGGGTTCTTGACCACGAAACTCAGAGCTGGATCCGGGGCGAACCATCTCTAGTCGAAGGAGCTCGTCAGGCGTTCACATACCTTTTTGCCCTTCAGGGTTTTTTCCTAATGTTTTTGGGAACGGGACGGGTAGCTGCAATCACCGCCGAGGAGAAGGAATCGGGGCTGATGGATTACCAGCGTATGACCCCGATGAACCCCTTTGCCAAGATCACGGGCTACCTCTTCGGCCTGCCGGCGCGCGAATACTTCATGTTTGCTGTCACTCTGCCTTTCCTCCTCCATTGCATAATTGTAGGCGAGCTTTCGATCGAAAACGTTCTGCACCTTTACTTCGTTTTCTTTTCCTCGGTCGTTCTTTACCATTTGACCGCCCATGTAATCGGGCTCGTCGTACCCAAACCCCGTGCCGCCTCCTGGGTTTCACGCATCGTGGTACTCGGACTTTATGTCTTTCTTCCAGCCTTTGGCCAAGCGGGCATTTCCTTTCTCTCCTTTCTGACCATCCTTCCTACCTATTTCGGCAAAATGCTTCCCCAGCTCATCTCTA
>JAURNO010000011.1 GCA_030830145.1 Verrucomicrobiota bacterium | reverse complement strand
ATGAAGATTTGTTGCGGACTGACCGACCGTCCGACTTGGGCTCTCTTGACCGACCTGAAGCAACGCGGTCTGCTTGAGGATACCTTGGTCATCTGGGGAGGCGAGTTTGGTCGAACCCCCATGTTCCAAGGCAAGGGCGGTCCCGGTCGGGACCATCACATCAAGGGCTTTTCCATGTGGATGGCGGGAGGCGGCATCAAGGGTGGAGTTAGCCACGGTGCAACCGATGAACTGGGCTATCATGCCGAGAAGGACGTCGTGCACGTTCGCGACCTGCATGCCACCATGCTGAATCAGTTAGGAATCAAGCATGATAATTTCAGCTATCAGTATCAGGGTCTCGACATGCGCTTGACCGGAGTGGAAAAAGCCAAAGTCGTTCGGCCGGTCATAGCGTAAGAGATTTGGAAGAAGTTCTTTTTCCAAAAGTGAAAGAGGGATGATTTGATACGATTCGGGTTCCATTCCTGAATCAACAAACAATCTTACCCTATTTTTGCTATATTTTCCTGTATACATGGTTTTGCTTTGGGAAGTTTGGAACTTTTCCTTTACAGAGTCTTTGATTTCATCCACTCAATGAATATCAGTTCTTTGCCCAAATGAAACTTTGCATACCCAAGGAAACCCATCCCGCGGAGAAGAGAGTTGCAATTTCGCCCGACAATATATCCGCCTTTGCCAAGCTTGGATACGAGGTGCGTGTGGAGTCTGGCGCAGGAGAGTCCGCTCATTTTCCCGATTCGACCTACGAGTCGGCGGGGGCGACCATCGTCTCGGACACGACCGAGATTTGGGGGCAGACCGATTTGCTTCTCAAGCTCAACCCACCGACCCTGGAGGAGGCTTCCATGATCCGCGAGGGAGCAACCTTGATCAGTTTTGCTTACCCGGCCCGCAACGAGGACTTGCTCCAGGCCCTGGGCGACAGAAAGATTACTTTTTTAGGCATGGATTGCGTGCCCCGTATTTCGCGGGCTCAGTCCATGGACGCCTTGAGTTCCATGGCCAATGTCGCGGGTTACCGCGCGGTGGTCGAAGCCTCTCATCGCTTCGGGCGATTCTTTACCGGCCAAATTACCGCGGCCGGAAAGGTTCCGCCCGCCAAGATCCTCGTGATCGGGGCAGGAGTCGCCGGTTTGGCGGCCATTGGGGCAGCCCGCAATATGGGGGCGATCGTTCGGGCCTTCGACACGCGCCCGGCAGTGAAGGAAGAAGTAAAGAGCTTGGGCGGTGAGTTTCTCGAGCTTGATTTCGAAGAGGATGGTTCCGGGTCCGGTGGTTATGCCAAGGTGATGAGCAAGGAATTTATCGAGGCGGAGATGAAACTCTTTGCCGAACAGGCCGAGGAAGTGGACGTCATCATCACCACGGCCATGATTCCCGGTAAAAAATCCCCCGTTCTGATCACCGAGGACATGGTCAAGAGTATGAAGCGGGGTTCGGTCATCGTGGATTTGGCGGCCGAAGGAGGGGGGAATTGCGAATTAACCGAACCGGGTGAGGCCAAGGTCGTTCATGGGGTAAACATTCTTGGGTATACCGATTTGCCATCCCGTCTGCCGACCCAGTCCAGTCGGTTGTACGGAAACAATTTGGTCAAGCTCGTCCACCTGCTTGGTCAAGTCGATGAATTTTCCATCAATCAGGAGGACGAGGTGGTCCGCGGAGCCTTGGTTCTGGACGAGGGCAAGCTTTCCTGGCCTCCGCCCAAAGTCGAAGTGAGTCAAAAACCGGCTCAGCCTATGCAATCGGCAAGTCCGGTTTCCGAGGAGAAGAAAGTCGACGGAGCCTCGATTTTCTCTCCGGGTATGATGCTTGGTGCGTTGGCTCTCATCCTTCTTGCCTTGGGGTGGAAGGGTGAAAACGAATTTCTCGATCAATTGACCGTTTTCGTATTAGCCTGCTTTGTCGGCTACATGGTCGTCTGGAATGTAAGCCCATCTCTTCATACCCCGCTGATGAGCGTAACCAATGCGATCAGCGGGATCATTCTAATCGGTGGCATGCTCTTTGTCACGGGGGCGGAGCCCTGGGCCGACACCAAGAGCATTCTCGCCGGAGTGGCGATTTTTTTGGCTACCATTAACGTTGCAGGCGGTTTTCTCGTAACCCACCGCATGCTCAAGATGTTTCGCAAGGAATGACGCCCGGACTCGTAACAACGGCTTACCTGGTTTCGGGTATTCTTTTCGTCCTGAGTCTGGGCGGATTATCGAAGCAGGAAAGCGCCCGCAAGGGAAACCTCTATGGCTTCCTCGGTATGGCTCTCGCCATTATCGCAACTTTCGTCCAACTCTCCCTTGACCCCGAAGGAGTGATCAACTTTCAGTTTTTGGCCCCTCTTATGATTGGAGGGGCGGTGATCGGAACAATCCTTGCCAAGCGGGTCGAGATGACCTCCATGCCCGAATTGGTTGCCATTCTCCATAGCTTCGTCGGGGCGGCTGCCGTCTTGGTTGGTTTGTCCACCTTTCTTGACCCCGCTACTTCTTTGATGAGCGGAAGCGAAAAGTTGATTCACGATGTCGAGATTCTCCTCGGCGTATTTATCGGTGGGGTGACCTTCACCGGCTCGGTCATTGCTTTCGGCAAGCTTCGCGGATCACTGAGTGGAACCCCCTTCCTTCTTCCAGGCAGACACCTGGCCAACCTGGGGATGGTCGGAGTTTCGATCTGGTTGGGTTCTCAATTTCTTGGACAGGGGCACGACGAAGCTTGGATCAGTTTGCTCATCGTAATGGTCATTTCCTTTGTCTTGGGCGTACACCTGATATTGGCGATCGGGGGAGCGGACATGCCCGCCACCGGATTTGCGATGGGAGACATGGTGATCACCGACCTGATTCGTGAGACGGAACGCCCCGGGGAACTCCTGGAAGCCGCCGTTGCGAACTCTCAAAGCATCGAT
>JAURNO010000173.1 GCA_030830145.1 Verrucomicrobiota bacterium | reverse complement strand
GTATTTGTTCAAGTGTTTTGGTCCGGGTTGCCAGTTGCGATGAGGTGCCTTGTGCTGGCTCATGATAAAAAAGGGTTTGTCCTTGTCCCTTCCTTCTTTGAGCCAGTCGAGGGTGATGTCGGTGATAATATCGGTGGTATAACCAGTGATTCGCTTGACGCCATCTTTTGTATTCATAGGTGGGTTGTAGTAGGGCCCTTGTCCTTGCAGGACTTGCCAGAAGTCAAAGCCCGTGGGGTCGCTCTTGAGATGCCATTTCCCAATCATGGCTGTCTGGTAACCGCTCTTTTGCAGAAGCTTGGGGAAGGTTTGCTGCTCACCGTCAAAGCGCATCCCATTGGTCAGTTGGCCATTGAGGTGACTGTGTTTGCCCGTTAGGATTACAGCTCTTGAAGGAGCGCAGATCGAATTCGTCACGAAGGCCCGGTGAAAGATCATGCCCTCCTTGGCCAGGCGGTCGATGTTGGGGGTTTTGTTCCTGTTGGATCCATAGGCGGATATCGCCTGATAAGCGTGATCATCGGCGAAGATGAAGAGTACGTTCAGCGGTTTGGCAACCGCCGTCGCCTGAAAAGCTAATGCAAAAGCGATGAGGAATAAGGGTAAGGATTTCATGTCAGTCCATGGAGACAATCCGCTTTTGTCTTGGCAATTGAAAAATAGAAGTTGTTATCCTTTTTCAGATGCACCATCACTCAACTGCAACCGAATGAGTACGGATCCAGGCAAGAGGCCTTTTTACACGGTCATCCCACTCCTTTTCTCTCAGACCATTGGGGCATTCAACGATAACGCCATGCAGGCGGTCCTTCCCGTCATGGCCGCGGTTCAGTTTGGTAAGTCGAGCATGGACGACGTCAATGTACAGGTATCCATCCTGCTGATTCTTCCCTTTGTAATCTTCGCCCCCCTCGCAGGTTGGGTTTCGGATCGTTTTCCCAAGAAAAAAGTGGTCAGCATGACCTTGCTCGCCCAATTAGTCGGCTTGGGCTTGCTCTCCTTCGGATTAGCCAACGAGCAGCTATTCATTTCATTGATCGGTTTTTTTCTGCTTTCCACGCAGTCGGCCTTTCTTTCACCGGCCAAGAAGGGGATTCTAAAAGAATTAATTGGTTCAAATCGGTTGGCCATGGCGGTGGGGTGGACCGAGATGCTCGCGATGGTTGGGATTCTGGGAGGAGCTTTTGTTGGAGCGATGTGCTTCGATGCTTTGGTCGTTGAGAACGGTGGATGGAACGCCAGTTTGATCTTGGCCTTGGCGACCATGGGTTTGGCTTTGTTGTCCTGGCTTGCTTTTCTTCCGACTCCTTCGACGGAGGCTCCCAAGGCGCTACCTTTTAAGCTAGAGGTTGTTTGGAGTCATTTTGGAGACTTGCGTGACCTGATGAAAAATCGAAAACTGAGAGGCCCCGCATTAGGGGATGCATGGTTCTGGTCGATAGGTGGTTTTTTCTATCTCCTTTTGGTCAAGCTTTCAGGTGAAGTGGTTGAGGGCGACGTGGGGTTGGGTTCGCTTTACGGTTATTGGTTTCTTTTGCTTGGACTGGGTATCATGGCAGGTAGTTTGTTCGTTGCCTACCTGAACCGGGGAAGGGTTGAGCTTGGGCTGACTGCCCTCGGTGGTTTGCTCATGCCGGTTTCCTTGACCGTGCTATATTTCTGCTATCCGTTGACCCTCGTATTCGAACTTGGCTGCTTGTCTCTCGGGTTTTCGGGTGCCCTGTTTTTCGTGCCTTTGAACGGTTACTTGCAGGATCAGGCTGAAGAGGACCGGAGGGGGCGTGTATTGGCTGCGACCAATCTTTTTACCCAACTAACTGGAATCGCATTTATCCTGTTGCACGCTTTTCTATCAGGATTTGTCGGTCTGACGGCGAAGCAGGAATTGCTTGTGATGCTGGTACCTTCCGTCCTGATCGGTTTCATTACCTTGCGGGCCTTGCGGGGAGGTACGAGGTTCGAGGGTTCCATGCTCTCCAAGTAAAGAGGGGAAGCCGATGGCTTTCGGCCAATGATTTGAGGCTTTACGGGCTTTTCCTGAAGAGTTCTTTCTGCTAGGGTGACGGGTCACCAAGCAAACTTTACCTCATGGCATCATTTCTCGAAGAATCTTCCTTGTTTTCCCGTGCCCTTGCCGAATTGGCGGGCAAATCCGTTCTTGTCCTAGGCCATCGCCGTCCCGATGGGGATTGCATCGGTTCGCAGGTTGCATTGACGCGGGTTCTGCTTTCCGAGGGAATCGATGCCCGGGCGGTGAATGCCGATCCGATTCCGAGGACCCTGCAAAAGTTTGTCGGGGACACACCGTTTTTTCGCCCGGATGAAGTCGATGGGGCAGATTTTATCGTGGTCACGGTCGATTGTGCCGATCACAAAAGAGTGGGCGAAGAGCTCGCAGACAGATTTCCCAAGGTCCACCTGAACGTTGATCATCATGTTTCGAACATTGGTTATGCGGAAGTTAACTTGGTCCTGCCGGAAGCTTCCGCAACGGGTGAAATTCTGGGGAAATTCTTTTTGGATAACGAAATGACCATCGATTCGATTACTGCGGAGGCTCTTTATCTTGGTATTTGTACGGACACCGGACAATTTTGTTATTCGGGCACCAATGCGTCCGTTTTCGAGGTTTGTCGACGTCTTTGCGAAGCAGGTGCCCGTCCCTCAAACGTGGCTCATGAATTATACGAACGCGAAAAACCCGGCAAAATTCAACTTCTCCAAAAATTTCTCGCGAGCTTTCGCATGGAACATGATAATCGCGTATGCATTGGATCCATTCGGGGCGAGGATTATGCCGACACCGGAACCAGTTCGGAGGATGCTGAAAACTTCGTTGATTACTCCAGGTCTTTGGAAGGGGTTGAAATCGGGAGCCTTTTGGAGGATAGAAACGGTCAAATCAAGGGAAGCTTGAGAGCCAAGGATTCCCGTTATCGGGTTGATTTGTTGGCTAAGGAATTTTCTGGCGGTGGGCATGCCTGTGCCGCAGGTTTTAACTTGGAAAAGGATCTGGATGACTTTTATCCCGAATTCGTGAGGGCCATCGGAGAACACCTCAAACTCGTTGAAGTAGGAGGGAGCAATTGATGCAGCCAAGAAAAGGAGATTTCGAGGGCATTTTACTCGTGGACAAACCAAAGGGGATAACCTCTCACGACGTAGTCAGTCGACTGAGGCGCAAGCTCAACATGAAACGGATCGGTCATGCAGGAACTTTGGATCCGATGGCCACCGGGTTACTCATCATGCTTATTGGCAAGGCGACCAAGGCATCCCAGTACTTGATCAGCCTCGATAAGACTTACGAAGGTACCATTAAACTGGGTGTCGAAACGGACAGCCAGGATGCCGATGGAGAAGTGGTCGCCGAGAAGCCCCTCCCTGCTGATCTTTCCGAGGAGAAAATCCGTTTGGAAATGAATGGTTTTCTAGGGGACCAGTATCAAACTCCCCCCATGTTCTCGGCCAAGAAAATCGATGGTGTTCCCCTTTACAAGATGGCCCGCAAAGGGAAGACCGTGGAGCGTGAACCGCGCTTCATCAGGATCAATAGTTTTGAAAGCCTTCGTATCGACCCACCGGATATTGATTTCAGAATGGCCACCAGCAAGGGAACTTATGTCAGAACCGTTGGGCACGACTTAGGGCAAAACCTAGGCTGTGGTGCCCACTTGACGGCTCTGCGTCGTACCTTGATTGATCAGTTTGATTTAAAGGATGGACATACTTTGGAGGCAATTGAAGAGGGCCCCCTTTCAGAATTCGGGGAAAAGCTCATTCCGGTTCATAAGGCCGTTCCTTCCCACGCGCTGTGAGTGCCTCGATGGTTCTCGCCTCCCTTGCCGAACTCGGACAACGGGAGAGCAAACCGGTCTGGTTGGCAATCGGAATGTTCGATGGAGTGCATCTCGGGCATCGTGCAGTCCTGAATTTGGCCATGGAGAAAGCCGGGAAGGAAAAAGACATGGTCGCAGCGCTTACTTTTCCCGAGCACCCAGCCAAGTCTCTCCGGCCGGGCAAGGAACCTCCCTTGATCATGGATCCCCCGTCCAAAAGCGAAGCGTTGCTTGGTTGCGGGGTAGATTATGTCGTCATGAAACCATTCGACGACTCACTTTCGGAGGTTTCTTCGGAAGATTTCCTTGGCTACCTTAAGGAAAAAATCCCCAGTTTACATGGGATTTGCGTGGGTGAGAATTTTCATTTCGGTAAGGATCGAAAGGGTAATGCGGACTTTTTAAAAGAAAAAGGAACTCTCGTTGGTCTTACGATTTCAGTCGCCGAGGGCGTTCTGGAGGATGACCTACCAATCAGCAGTTCTCGCATTCGTGAGTCCTTAGCCAAGGGCGAGATCGAATTGGTCAACCGGATGTTCGGTTTTCCTTATCGCGTAATTGGGGAAGTTGTGTCGGGGAACAAGCTGGGGCGTACAATTGGTTTTCCGACCTTGAACGTAAAATGGGTTCCCGAGGCCAGGCCTGCCTATGGCGTTTACCTAGTCGAGGCATCCTTTGAGCATATGGAAGGTTCTCTTCATGGCGTAGCCAATTATGGCTTGCGACCGACGGTCGAGAAGAATGAAACCGCGGATCCCCTGTTTGAGGTTCATCTGCTCGGAGAAGGAGAATACTCGGTTTACCAGTCGGGAAATTTGATTTCTCTCAATTTACTTTCCTTCATCAGGCCCGAGAAAAAATTCGATTCCCTCGAAGCCCTCAAATCGCAGATTGCCCAGGACAAAGTCGAAGCCGAGGAACTCTCGACCCGACTCTAGTTCTTTCCTTTCGCGTATCTTACTGCTTGGGAGGTTTGGCTTCGCGGATCATGGCCCCCGCTTGCTCATCTAGAACGAGCACGGCGAAGCGGTCCACATCGTCCAGTTGCCCGGTGTTCAGGGAAGCGTAGTCGAATTTTCCCCGAAAATCAGTGTAGCCGTCCTTGTAGAACTTGACCCGCCCGTCGTTCATGCGGGCGTATACCTTGACGTAGGTCGAGGACAGGGGCTTGGCGGTCTTGTCCTCGGTTACCCGGACCCGTCCGTAGCTTTCGGTCATTTCGACCTGCAGGCGGTTTGCGTAGTAAGTCTTGGACTTGCGCACTCCTCCGGCTTCGATCTCGATCATGACGTTTCCTTCGCGATACTTCGCGGGCAGGGCGAATACGTGGTTTTCGCCGGCGGGCAACTTGACATCCTGGGTGCCGTTTGGCTGGACGAAGGTAAATTGTTCGGATGCCTCGCTCACGAACGGCCGGCGTGAAAAAAGAAGTTCGACCTCCATGGGGTAGAAGTTGACCCGCGCATCCTTGAGGTTCCGGTAGTTGATCGTCACCTTTCCCTTCTCGACCTCGAAATCGAAGGCAGCTTCGGTAGCCGCCAAGTTCTCGATCTTTTGCTCGCGGTTTTCCTCGTCGATGACCTCGGGTGCATCACCTTGCTCGATCTCCTTTACCTGAGCGGAAACCGAGGCAAAGCGCTTGCGCCAACGCTCGACCGGGTAGTCCGCATACTTGGAGGCGAGTTTCTTGGCCCCGGGGACGTCTCCCTTGTAGAAGGCGACGTAAGAAGCCAGGTAATCGTACTGGAGTTTTTCGTCGATGGCTTGCCGGTCGATTTTTTCGAAAAACCGAATGCCTTCCTCCACGCGGTTCTGGAGAAAGTGGTAATAGGTGGCGGCCAGAACGTCGTCCGCATCAGGGGCCGCCTTGTACTTGAGGATCTCGAGCAGGCGATGGTATTGCTCGTAAAACCGGTTGTTCACGATTTCCCTTTTCTTGCCCAGTTGATGGGTTCGTGCATTGACCAGCGGTTCGTATTCGAGTTGCTCGTACCAACGGCGCTCGACCGGATCGACGCTCAGCAAGGGGCTGCGGAGGAATTTTCCGCAGTTGTTCGCAAAGGAGGATTTGGTCAGGAATTCCCGCATGCGCGGCTCGTCCTTGTGGTATACGGCATAGGACCAGAGGGTGGAGTCGAAGTGGAAGCGTCCGCTCAGTTGCTCGAGGGTTTTTTCGTAAAAGGCCCGTCCGCTCCCGCCTTCTCCTGGTTCCTTCATGCGAAAGGCGATCTTGCTCAAGTCGAGTCGGTTGAGGTTGTTGTCCGAGAGGAAGCGCAGGATGTCCTTGTCCGATCCATTCTGGGAAATCCATGCCCAGGAACCTTTGTCCTTGCGGGAAAGTTCCCGAACCACGGTGAAGGAAAAGGGCTCGGCTCTCGCCACGGTTCCCTTGGCGTCCGATACTTGGGCCGGGTAGAGGGGGAAATTCCCTGGTTCGGGAAAGTAGAAGGAATAGTCGAAGGTACGGGTTGAGTATCCCTCCATCGTGACGGGAAAGCTTTTGGAAAAATAACCCTTCTTCAAGGGGATCGCTCCGGTTGGGATTTGCAGGAGCAGGCGGAGTTTGCGCCGGGAGGAAGTCGGGTTGGTCAAGGTCACGTGGCACCCGTGGGCGATTCCCTTGAGGAATTCCCGGTCGATGAAATTGTCCACCCGTTCGCCGTTCTCGTAACGAAACCTTGAATCTGCCCGGTAGAAGCGCTGGCTGAGCAATACATCGGGCCTTCCCTTGGGGGCTTCCCCTTCGAGCAATTCCTCGTGGAAGGCAATCAGCGAGGTTTTGGCCTTTAGCCTGAAGGTCCTGTCTTGCGTATCCGCATCATGATCGCCTGCCTCGAAGGGCAGGTCGAGCACGGCCAAGACGAGGAGCATCTCCGAAAAGTTGCGGGTCGCATAGACCAGGTTTCCGGAAAAGAAGGGCTTGCCGGCCTGGATGGAAGCGTAATCGCGCCAGAATGCATTGACTTCGATGAGTGAAGCGTTCGCGCGTTCCTTGGAAATGCCGTAGTAATTGTTCTCGGCCCATTCCTCGGTGGCATCGAGTTGCCTGAAGAATTGCCTGACTTGAGCTCTTTTCTTTTCCGCCGCCGCGAAGTATCCCGCAGTGGCTACCGGTTTGGGCATTACCTGTTTGCGGGGAGGAGCCGGTTTCCTGCTGAGTGACTCTGCCTTTGATTTTTCCCGTTCGATTTTGCTGAGACTGTTGTTTGCCATATCCCTACCATTTAGTTCCAATGATCTGAATCCGGACAAGCTAGCAAGGTTCTGATAGGGAGCGGCGTCGGGTGCGAGAGGTGGCGCCGGCGCTGCACCTGCAGACGGACGGATCGCTCCGGAGAAATGGTAACGGGCGGCCTTATTGCCGATTCCGGAAGCCTCTCGACCTGCTAAAAAAGTGGAGTTCTCGACTATGGCTCCCGCATCGTCTGATGGAAGGCTGTCCAAAACGGCCAGTTCACGGGTTTCCTCCCCCTTCAGAGCGGAGGTTTTCAAGGCGACGTCGAATAGCCGGTCGAATTTTTCCGGATCGGGGGCAATAAGTTCCCATTTGTCCCGGACGTAGCGGGCCATGGAGCTTGCTTGAGCCGGTCCCTTGCGGGCAAGCAGAATCTTCTCGAAGGCATTGAGCTGGCCGAAGCGGAAGGGGTCGAGGTATTTGTCCAGTTTGCGCCCGAGAAACCAGTCGTCGACAAAGGTCGGTTCCTTTTTGTTGGCCAAGTAGGGCTTGACCACGCGATTGAAAAATTCGGGATCCTTTTGCAAAAGGAAAAAATTGAGCTCGTGACAAGCGTACTTGGAATATTTTTCTCGCTTTTGCTCTTCCTTCATCCCCGGCCAATCGAGAACGAATGCGAATTCCCGAAGGGTGGCGTCTTCCCGGATGGTAAGCAGGAGATCGTGGGCGTCGCGCAGGTCGTCCACGAGGTGAAGGCGGGAGGTGGTGGCATCGGTCAACTCGAATGCTTTGCCCGCGTCGACCACGGTCATGCGCTTTTGTTCGGAAAATGATTTTTCCGGATCCAGAGTGGCAATCATTCTTCGTTCGCGACGGACAATGGGAGAATCGGGAAGGGGAAGAGTGGCGGAGGCAACCTGGACGGGGTCGGTCACCACTACCCGGACTTGGCGAAGGCCCGAGTTTTTGGGCAGGTCGATCTCGACGGTCCCGTCCTTCCCGATCTCGAGGTTGTTAGCCAGAAAAGCATTGTTTTTGAGGAAGTCCACGCCCGCGAAATCACCCGATGCCGGATCTCCTCCCGTCTTAAACCATTTGTCATTCGCTGCGGAAGAGTTACGGAGCATTTGGGCGTCTTCCAAATCGGCCAATTTGGCGTATTCGCCCCCTCGTCGAGCATCCTGCAGGCTGGTGCTTGTCTTGCGGACGACCCAGGGATTGAGGATCAACCCGGGGCGGCCGAGCATGTTCCCGGGAAATTTTTCGGCTTGGGCCCGTTCCAAAACATAGCGGTATTCCTCCCCGATGTCCCGCTCGGCAACGTAAAGGGCCTTGGGGGAGTTCAAGCGGACGGCAGTGGGTTGGGGCAGGGGGGCGTTGGCAAGTCCGCTATGCACATTGAAGCGCGGAGCATACCGGGTGGCCAGCAAGTGAACCCGGGCGAAGGCATGGCCATTGGCAACCTGTACGCGCACTTTGCCGTTTTGAACTGACAGATCGGTGATTTGCAAGGGAGTGGGCCGGTTGTCCTCGAGTATGCGGTTGGCGGAGGCGACGAAACCGAAGCGGCGTTGGCCCGCGGTCACGCGGATATTTATGGTTTCTCCAGTCTCCTTGAGGAAAAGCTCGTAGTCGCCCGGAGCGAGTCCTTTCAGGGTCAGGAATCCGTTCTGATGGGTGGCTCGGTCAGCAAGGTCGGAAACGTAGAGCCCCGCTTTTCTTTCGAGCAACGAGCACTTTTCCCTCTCCTTTCCTTGAGTCCAGGATCCGGATACGGCCAACTTGATCTCCTCGCCGGTTGAGGCATGCAGAGCCTTTTGTTGGTCGACCCGGCCCTCGCGTTGGCCGAAGATGGGCCAACGGTAGGTTTTCTCGTCGGTATTGCGTGCGGAGATCCATTGGATTTCGGGCAAGTTGCCTAGGGATATTCTGCCCGACTGGTCGGTCTTGAGCCTGTGAGGGATGACCCGCTTGAAGCAGAGGTGCTTGACCTCCACGACGACCGGATGGTCAACCAAGGGTTCCCCGTTCTTGCCAAGGGCATCCAGAACATAGCCGTCGGC
>JAURNO010000172.1 GCA_030830145.1 Verrucomicrobiota bacterium | reverse complement strand
ATTCCTTATAGGGATCATTGGAGGCTGCGTTGTAGCAACAGATCATTGCCCAGCGCGAGTGATCGGAGTTGTTGGCCGCTGAAGCGTGCAGGGTATTCGAATGAAAAAACATGGCATCTCCTGGATCCATGGTGGCATGAATCAACTCGAGTCGCTTTTTCGCTTCTTCTACGCGTTCCATGTCCGCTCCCGCCTGATCGCCCGAAAGGACGTGGTTGATTCGTCCGAGTTTGTGCGAGCCCTTGAGGACTTGCATGCAACCGTTTTCCTCGGTTGCCTTGTCTACGGCAATCATGACGCTGCACAGATTCGGTGAGAGGACTCCGTTCTGATACCAATAGCCATAGTCCTGATGCCACGCCCAAGCTCCACCGACCTTGGCATCCTTGAGCACCATCTTGGAATGGTAATGGTAAGCCTCGTCATCGAGCAGAGTCTCGACCCGATCGACCAGTTTTCGGCAACGGGCGATCATTCCGTAAATTCCGTCCCCTGGATGATTCCAAAGGGCGAGGCGAACGGCGTTTCCCTCACCATCGTCCATCGAGGAGGAGGACTTGTCCATCGCGTTGTCCGCCCGAGCGGTTTGGCCCAAAAGGCTGATTTCATCTTCTGAGAAGAGCTGGCGGACGATGATGAATCCATCCCGTTGGTAATCGGATTGTTCTTGGGAAGAAAGGAGGTGCATGGCTGTCTTTGTAAGGATTGTTGAAAGGGCTTGTCTCTACAATGAATCCAAATGCAGACTGCAGATCAATACCTGATTGGCCGTTCCGGATTCATGGCGTCTTGAAGATCTTGAACGAAAGCGATTGGAAAAGTTCTTGCTTTCGGGGCAATTCGCGTCGCAGGTTGGGAATTTCGATTGTAACCAAGTACGCAAAATGAACGATTCAAACTTTCCAAACCGTCGCAAATTTATGAAGACTGCAGCTGCAGTGGGTGCCCTGTCGCTGGCTCCCGGTTCCATCTGGGCCGCCAATAAGGCGAACAATCACATCCGCGTTGGGGTGATTGGCTTGAGCCGAGGCGTGGCTCATGTTCGTCGCTTCGCCGAGACTTCGGGTGTTGACGTGACTTACGTATGCGACGTCGATGAAAAGCGTATTGCTCGCGGGACCAAAGCGTTGAAGGCTGGTAATGCCAAGGGCGTCACTGATTTTCGAAAAATATTGGAGGATTCCGAGGTAGACGTGCTTTCCATCGCAGCACCGAATTTCTGGCATGCCCCTGCGGCCATTCTCGCCATGGAGGCGGGCAAGCACGTTTACGTCGAAAAACCGGGCAGTCACAACATGGCGGAAGCCGATATGATCGTGGCGGCTTCGCGCAAGTACGATCGAAGGGTGCAAATGGGTAATCAGCGAAGGAGTTACCCGTATGTCAGAGAGGCCATGCAACGTTTGCACGAGGGTGTGATCGGCAAGGTTCTTTCCGCCAAGACCTGGTACAACAACCGCCGTGGCTCCATTGGAAAAGGGAAGCCCGCCCAACCCCCTGCAAACTTGAACTACGAGCTTTGGGAGGGACCGACTCCCCACCAACCCTATGTTGATAATTTAGTTCATTACAACTGGCATTGGCGTTGGCATTGGGGCGGCGGAGAAATGGCGAACAACGGGATTCATTCGCTCGATTTGGCTCGTTGGGGCTTGGGAGTCGATTTGCCCTCAAGGGTGACTTACAATGGGGGTCGCTATTATCACGACGACGATCAAGAAACCCCGGACACCGGCGAAGCCTCTTTTCACTTCGGGGATTGCATGGCTTCCTGGAGTGGAAGCAGTTGCGACCCGCGCCGGGACGAGGATCTGCCTTTTTGCAAGTTTTACGGGGAGAAGGGCTCGCTCGTTACGAACGGTGGTAATGATTACCGGATCCTTGACCGGGATGGAAAGGAACTGGAAAAGAAATCGGGACCAGGCGGCGAACCCGCTCACTTCATAAACTTCGTGGATGCGATCCGGGACAAGAACATCAAGCTGAACTCGGAAATCGGCGATGCTCAGAAGAGCACCAAGCTCTGCCACTTGGCCAATATTGCCTATCGTACGACCGGTTCCTTGCGCTGCGACCCGAAGGCGGGTGGTAAGTTGATCGACAATCCAGAGGGCGAAAAGCTATGGGGGCGTGACTACCGCAAGGGTTGGAAGCCCAAGGTTTAGGTCGTCCGGTCAGACACGATGGGAGTCGACCCAACGATTTTTTCCTTCGTTCGGTTGCGAACCCAAGAGTGAAGGAGGGACAATCGCTTGACCAGTCCCTTGTTCTCGTCGTATCACATTACTTATGAAAGCTACCATTCTACTGTCTTTTTTCCTTTTTGTTTTTTCTCTCCCGGCAGCCGATGAAAAAAAAGTGAAAAGCGAAAAGTCCTACGCCGAGCGTCTCAAGGAGGCGTACGACGAGAAAGTCAATGCAGGGAAGGAGATCTACGACAAGGGCGTCAAAGGGGCGAAGGAGAAATACGGCGTTGGACTTGATCAAGGCAAAAACCTAACGCAAAAGTCCAAGGAATGGTTGATGAAAGACATCGAGAACATCGGCGATTGGGAATACAAAGTGGTGTCCTATGGCTCGAAGGACTTTCAGGCTTTGGAAAAGGACCTCAATGAATTAGGCAAAGAACGCTGGCAATGCTTCTGGGTCGAAGCTGCCGGGGAGGAAAAAGTTTTCTATTTCAAAAGAACGAAGATGAGCTACCTGAGCAAAATTCCCACGGGAGCCCTGTTGCGAATCATCGCTGATTTTCAGAACAACTGATCGGGATTGGCCTTATTTGCCTTTGATACAAATCAGCTGATCACCCGTTCTTAAGTAAAGGTCACCGTTGGCCAAAGCAGGCGTGGAGCGGCAAACTTGCTCCAAGTCGGTCACCCCCAGTTGCTTGAACTCGTCGCCGTCCTCAATCGCCACGACTTGTCCGAAGGCGGATACGCAAAAGATCACCTTGCCCGCCCGCACGGGCGAACCGAAGAAGGTATCCTTGACCCCTTCGACCCTTGCTTTCCATACCTGTTTTCCGGTTTGCGGGCGAACGCACGTGATGACTCCATTGTCTGCCCAAAGGTAAAGACGATCTCCTGAAAGCAAGGGTGATGGAATGTGAGGCATGGTGTTTTCGAGTCTCCAAATCTCCCGTGCTTGCCCATCGTCTGATACGGAAGCCGGACGGATGGCCACGAGATGTTTGTCGAGGGTCGTGAAGCCGCAGACTCCGAGAACCAAGTCACCGGCCACGATGGGCGAGGAAATCGCTCTTTCGGAGTGGGGCCGCCCGAAGACCGAGAGTTCCCATAGTTGCTTGCCTGTTCTTGGTTCCAAGCTCGTGAATCCAAGCCACCAATTGGTGAAGATTAGTTCCGGGTTTCCCTTTGGGTCCAGAAAGACGCAGGGCGTGGAGTAAGTAAGCCGTTTGCTTGCCCTTGGGACCTTCCATCTTATTTCGCCCGTCGAACAATCCAGCGCATAGTGGGCCCCTCCGCCTTTTTCCTGATCGTTCGGCACGATAAGCAAATCCTCGAAAACGATCGGTGAAACCGCGAAGCCGTGTCCGCCCTTGACTCCGCCTAGATCCTTTTCCCAAAGAAGTTTTCCCTTGTGAGTATGAGCGCTGACCTTGAGTTCGGTGGCGTGCCCCCAAACCGAGT
>JAURNO010000171.1 GCA_030830145.1 Verrucomicrobiota bacterium | reverse complement strand
GACCGTGGAAGTGGAAGAAGAAAAAAAAGAAGATGGAAGTGATTCTTGAGTTTTGGAAGGAGGCAAGTTTAGCCTGGAAAAAAGGAGGGTTTCTCATGCCCGTCCTTGGAGTGCTCTCCCTGTACACTTATTACCTTTCCTTTGATCTTTGGCTTAGACTGCAGCATGTCATTCCTTCGGACATCAAAGCCTTTCCCCGCGAAAGGTGGCAAGCGTTCAAGGGAGGCGGCCGGGTAAACGAAATAATGAGGTATTGCATGGGTGACCATGAAAACGGAAAACAAACGAGAAGAAAGTTCGACCAAGTTCGGGCAAGCGATTCATCCTACTTAAACCGCAGGCTGAGATTCCTGATGGTCTTGGCGACCTCAGCGCCTCTCATAGGTCTCCTCGGAACCGTCGTGGGCATGCTTCGAACCTTCGACGGACTAAGCATGCAGGACAGTTACAAGATGGACACTGTGGCCAGCGGTATATCCCAAGCCCTCGTAACAACCCAAACGGGGCTTTTGGTTTCAATCCCCGCGCTCGCCTTCATTCATCTGTTGCAAAGGCGCAAGAAAGCTTGGCTGACCTGCATCAACAGGTTGGAAAGCCTTTGCATGAGGCAAGTATCCTCGGCATCGCACTCTTCATGAGCTTAAGAAGAAGAAAATTGGACGATGAAAGGAACGAGTCGATCAATGTCTCTCCCTTGATCGACGTGGTTTTCATCCTCCTGATCTTCTTCATAGTATCGGCAACCTTCGTCTCCGTTCCCGGGGTCGAGATCAAACGACCCGACGCGCTAACCGCCGAGTCGCTCAAGAAAAACTCAGTCCTTTTCGCGCTTTCCGAAAAGGACGAGATCTTTCATGCGGGAAAGAGAGTGGGCTTGGAAGAAATCCCTCGCCTCATAGAAGTCGCGAGCAAGAACCGCCCGAAGCCAGTCGTAATCCAAGTCGACCAATGGGCTGATGCGGCACTCATGTCGGAAATGGTGGCAAAAGCCCGCGGCAATGCTCCTTCGGTTTCAATCGCAACGCGCAAGTCCCAATGACCGCTAAAAGGAGCAACCCCAATTCCGAGGATCTGGAGATCAATGTCTCGCCCCTCATCGACATGGTGTTCATCCTGCTCATCTTTTTTATAGTAGCGACCTCCTTCGTAAACGAAATCGGAATTTCCCCAAAGCACAAGGACTCGACTCAAACGATCTCCGATTCTCCTCCACTTTCCTTTGAACTAACGGGTTCGGGACGTATTATGCGAAACGGCGCGCTCATCCAATTGTCTGAGATTGCCCCAATCGTCAAAACATCGTCCTCCGGCGAAAACCAATCCGTACTAGTTAAAGTTTACCCGGGAGCCCGGGCTGGATTAGCCACCCAGGTAATGGACCGTGCTCTTCTGGGAGGGGCTAAAGCAGTCAAACTTTCTCCCATGGCAAGATGAATAACAATGCTTCAGGTTTGATCCCGGGCGTCGGCAAGGAACGCATACGGGGAGCGATATGGAAAAACCTCGCTTTTGCAGTGTTGGTAACACTCGGCCTCTTTTGCCTTATTCCCCTTTCCGAATTCATACGGCAATCCGATGAATGGCTGGTTCGAGAGGTGGAGGCATTCTCCTTCACCCCGCCACCTCCTCCAAAGACCGAAATGGAAAAGCAGGTCGAAAAGGAGGCTTACACTGACCCTGTTCTTCCAAAATTGACCGAAGCGCCGCAAAAGCTCGACGTCGATATGATGACGGCAAGCCTCGACGTAAGCCCTGGCGACTTCAAGGCTGCCTTTTCACTGGCAAACTACAACCCGACTCCCAATGGATTCGGAGAACAGTTGGTTTTTGCCCTGCACGAATTGGACAAAACTCCAGGCATCATCAAAAAAGGCTCATTGATATACCCTCCGAAGCTCAAAAGACAAGGGGTGGAGGGAGAGGTCAAACTTCTCGTAATGATCGATGAGAATGGAAAAGTAAGCGTTGTGGAGGTTGTGTCATCCACCCACCCGGATTTCGTCAATGCATCACGCAGGGCGGCCGAAAATTCAGTTTACCAACCACCAACCAAAAACGGGAAAAAAGTAAAGGTGCAGTTTTACCTCCCCATTCGCTTCACCCTTCTCGACTAATGAAGATCCTACCCTATCTTGCGCTGGCCTTTCCGGGCATCTTTTCATTGGGCTTCGCCCCGGACCCTTCCCTCACGAAGGAATTTTGGAATAGTCCGCAATTTGTTCGAAGTTTTATGGGAAGCTATGGTTTCCGAAGCGAGATCGAACCCCGCATAAGCAGGAGCGAGCAATTTATTCTACAAGAGGTCGTGGCAAAGTCCGAAAACCAACTCGAAGAGGCCATTTCATACCTTGAGAAGAAGATCGACGAGGAAAGTAGTGCCGCCATCGATTTCGCTTTGGCAACTATGTATTATCAAGAAGGCCGCCTTTCGAAATCAGCCCAAACCTATGAAAAGGCCTTGGAGAAATTCCCCTCTTTTCTCAGAGCTCGCAAAAATTTGGGCTTCGTTTACCTGAGTTTGGGAACACTGGACAAAGCGAGCAAAAGTCTTGCCGAGGCCATTAGCCTTGGGGAAAACGACGGCGTCACTTATGTTGCCCTTGGATACTGTCATCTGTCCGTAAATCGTTACCTTGCCGCCGAGAATGCATACCGGATGGGTATTCTTCTTTATCCGGAAAGTAAGGATGCCCGAAACGGTCTGGTCAACTGTCTCTTATCGACGGGCAGGTATCCCGAAGCTCTTGCCCTGCTGGACGAACTGATCCAAAAGGATCCGGAAAATACTTTCTGCCACTATGCCCGAGCCTCGGCACTTCAGGCAATGGATCGTGAAAAAGATGCAGCGATAGCTTTGGAAACTCTTAGGAGGATGGGACGACTCAAAACTTCGGGCTTCATTAGCGTAGGAGACCTTTATCATAATCTCGGCCTCTACGACATTTCCCTTTCCAGGTACCAGGAAGCTCTTGCAAAAAAAGAGAAGCTTTCATTGTCCCAGTACGTCAGGGTCGCCAGAATCCTCATTGAGAGGGGATCTTACGAGGATGGGTTCAGCTACCTACGCGAAATCGAACAGGTTTTCGGCGGTTCCTTTTCGGCGATGGAAAAGAAAGAAGTTCTCCTCCTGCAAGCCGAAGTGCTCAAAGCAACAGGTAAAAGCAAGGAGTCAGCCAAGATTCTTCGAGAAATCGTTGAGACGAACCCTCTCGAAGGGAAAGCCCTCTTGCTCCTCGGTCAACATGCTTGGAATGAAAATGATTACATCCAAGCTGCCCTCTTCTTCGAAAGATCGGCCAAGGCAAACGGGTGGGAAGTGCGTTCGTTGATAGAACATGCCCGCATGCGGGTATCCAACCGCGAATACGAAAAGGCAGTCCGTTTACTTGAAGAAGCTCAGACGATTTCCCCGCAACCAAACGTCGACCGCTACTTGAAGTCCATTCAAAACCTACTTTTAAGCTCGCGGCTAAAGTTCTGAGGAAAGAGAATGCCCTTGAACACATCAACGCATCATGATACGTTGATGCGTCAATGAGCAATCCATCCTCCATCAAATCCATTTTCGAAGAAAAGAAAAAACTCTTTTCGGTAGAATTCTTTCCTCCCAAGGATGAGGCCGGGGGGCAACGAATGCTTGAAACTGCATCGCTCATCCAGCCTCATCGACCTGATTTTGTTTCCATTACCTACGGAGCAGGAGGTGGAACGCGCACGACAACCATGCGCTATGCCAAGATCCTTCGGGAGGAACATGGCTTCGAGGTCATGCCTCATCTCACTTGCGTTGGTCATACCCGGGATGAACTTTTGGAAATCCTGGAAGACTTCGCCCAAGCCGGCTTTGGCAACGTCATGGCTTTGCGCGGAGACCCACCCAAAGGAGAAACCAAATTCCAAACCGTTCCTGGAGGTCTGTCCTACGGCTCCGATCTCGTTTCTCTTATCCGCGAAAATTTCCCAGATTTTGGAATCGGTGTGGGCGGATATCCCGAAAAACACCCCGAAGCGCCAAACAACCAAACCGACTTGGCCAACCTCAAGACCAAAGTGGAAGCCGGCGCCGACTTCATCACCACCCAACTCTTTTTCGACAATCAAGTTTACTTCGATTTCGTAAAGCAATGCGAAGCAACCGGAATTACGATCCCCATTCTCCCTGGCTTACTGCCCGTTCTTTCACTCGGACAAGTTCGCCGATTCTGCGCTATGTGCCAAGCCCGTCTCCCCACTCGATTGGAAAAATCCCTTGAAGCGGCGGAGCAAGAGAATCAACCGGCGGTGGGAACGCAGTGGGCCGGTGAGCAGGTTCAGGGACTTCTGAAGGGAGGAAGTCCGGGCTTTCACCTCTACGCCCTCAACAAGTCAGCCAGTACCCTTGCCATCCTGGAAGACATTGGACGCAAGTAGTTCCTAAATTCCGGAAACCTCGGTAATTTCCGCATTCTTTTTCAACCCGTCGAGGAAGTCCTCGAACACTTTGTCTTTGCGTCTTTCCTGCAAGTACTCGATCACTTTGTCGCTCACCTCCTCGAAAGGAGTCACTACGGGTTCGGTTCGGTCGTGCAGCTGAATAAGGTGCCAACCGAACTGTGTTTGGACTGGCTGACTGAGTCCTCCGACCTCCAAGGCAAAAGCCGCTTTTTCAAAAGGAGGAACCATTTGACCACGGCCGAATTGGCCCAAATGCCCGTCGTTTTGTGAGTCGTCGGATTCTTTTTTCACCAATTCAACGAAATCCTCCCCACCCTCAATGCGTTCACGCAGGACGACGATTTCGCTTTTCGCCTGATCCGACTCTGCTTCCGAAGAAGCTTTCTTCAAGATGTGGGAAGCAGTAAGCAAAGGTTCGGTGCTGAAAAGGTCAGGCCTCGAATCATAATACTTGCGGGCTTCCTCCTCACTGACCGGGTCGCACTTGGACTCCTCTTCCAGCAAACGGTTGAATTGAATTTGAGTGGTAACTTCGCGTCGCAAGTCATCCTGACTCTTGATCAAAGGATGGCTTCCCTTTTCAAGGGCTTTCTTTCCACCGTTTTGCCTGAGCCATTGTTTCATTCCTTTATTCACTTCCGAAGTGTCGACATCATAATTCCGGCGCTTGCTCTCTTCGGACATGAGGGTTTGATCGATCAGACGGTCCTTGGCCATATCGACGGCGGCCATTTGAATGACCTCTCGAGGCTTACCCTCCATGCTCCGGGCAACATTTTCAAAAAGGGCTTTAGCCTGTCTTTCGATTGCCCAATCGGGAATCAAACGTTCATTTACTTTTAATGACATGCGTTATCATACTTTTTATTTTTTTTGATGCCAAGAATGAAGAAGCATCAGGCAACATCTCAACAATGTCTCAATAAGTTTGACCCTTTTGCGTAGGAGTGGCAACTTGACTTGCATCAAACATTTGGCCCAATGAGTAAACCAGATCAAGCAACATGGGAAAGTTTCTCCGACTTTCTATCAAGCAAAGGCTTGCGTATGACCGGGCAACGAAAAGGAGTTGTCGAAGCGCTTTTTCACCAGTCCGGTCACTTCACGGCCGAGCAGTTGCTTCGCGATGCTCAAGATTTGGACGAGACCGTATCCCGGGCCACCTTGTACCGCAGCCTCCCCCTCCTTGTAGAAAGTGGAATCATCCGCAAGATCGACGTTGGGCAGGACAACAAATTTTACACTCTCAACGGGCAGTCCGAAAGCTTCAAAGCACAAGTCATTTGCTCAGACTGCAACCACATTCAGGATATAGACGCCCCGTTTATGGAATGGTATGGCAAAACAGTCGCCGAAAAACTTGGACTCAAGGTCAAGGATCAACGCCTTCAAGTTCATGCCGAATGTCCGGATTTTCGCAAATCCGCAAAATGCTCGAAAGTAAAATAACCAATGAGTGCTACCACCAAGGAAGCTCCCGTTCTTCGAGTCTTTCGTCATAACGAAACGCCACCCCCCTTATCCGCCGAGCAACAGGAAATCGTACGACTCAAGAAAGAGTCCAATGCCGTAATCCTTTGCCATAATTATCAAATCGACCCAATCCAACAGGTTGCTGATTATGTTGGCGACTCCTTGGGTTTGGCCAGGCAAGCAGCCGAAACCGATGCCGAAGTCATTGTCTTCTGCGGAGTGCACTTCATGGCGGAAACCGCGAAAATCCTAAACCCAGCCAAGAAAGTTCTTCTTCCTGATCTTGATGCGGGTTGTTCGCTCTCCGACTCCTGCCCCGCCGACAAACTAGCTGAGTACAAGAAAAAGAATCCCGACTTGTATGTTGTTGCCTACGTAAACTGCTCGGCCGCGGTGAAGGCGTTAAGCGATGTCATCTGTACCAGTGGAAACGCAATGCAGATCGTCAACAGCGTCCCCGAGGATAGAGAAATTCTCTTCGTACCCGATCAAAACCTCGGGCAATGGGTGACCGGACAAACGGGACGCTCAATGAGACTTTGGCCAGGAAGTTGTTATGCGCATGTGCTTTTCACCAAGGAGTCGATCGAACGTTGCCGAATCGAATACCCCGGATCTCCCGTGGTCGCTCATCCCGAATGCGTGGAAACTGTCAGGGATATGGCGGACGAGGTTTGCAGTACCGAAAAAATGGTTTCTTACT
>JAURNO010000170.1 GCA_030830145.1 Verrucomicrobiota bacterium | reverse complement strand
TCTCAAAGTGGAAGGCTTGAAGATGCATTTCCCGGGTCGAGGTGGAGTGCTTTACCGGCAGACCGCGGCCGTCAAAGCCGTCGACGGAGTGGATTTGGTCATAAGCAAGGGCGAAACGCTCGGTCTGGTGGGCGAATCCGGATGCGGAAAATCGACACTGGGAAAGTGCATCGTGCGACTTCTCGATCCCACGGACGGAAGAGTCGCCTTCAAGGGGAGGGAGCTTACCGGTTTGTCGCAATCGGCCCTCCGTCCCATCCGGCAGGACTTCCAAATGGTTTTTCAGGATCCGGCTGAATCTCTCGATGCCCGCATGTCGGTGGGAGAGCTCATATCGGAACCCCTGGTCATTCAGGGAATCGGAACTCGGGCGGACAGGACGCGGCGGGTGGAGGAGTTGCTCGATTTGGTCGGACTTCCCAAAACCGCTGCCCAAAAATTTTCCTTTGAGTTTTCAGGTGGTCAGCGTCAGCGCATTGGAATTGCCCGTGCCCTTGCGGTCAACCCCGACTTATTGGTTCTGGACGAACCGGTATCGGCTCTGGATGTCTCGGTCCAAAGCCAAGTACTCAACCTCCTCATGGATTTGCAAAAGGAATTGGGGTTGAGTTATCTTTTCATTGCCCATGACCTAGCCGTGGTGAAACACGTTTCCGATGTGATTGCCGTCATGTACTTGGGCAAAATCGTGGAGATCGCTCCCGCGGAGGAACTTTACGCGAACCCCATGCATGCTTACACGAAGGCCTTGATTTCGGCGATCCCGGTTCCCGATCCGGGTGTTGATAGAAAGAGAGTCGTCATTCCTGGAGAAGTCCCTTCACCCATTAATCCGCCGCCCGGGTGCGCTTTCGGACATCGGGTAAAGGCCGATCATTACGAAGCGACAATCGATACGGTATTGGAACTCAAGGAGGTTGCAACCGACCATCTTGTTTTGGATTGTCCGTGTTGCGTGAACTAGCAACAAGAGAAAACGGATAAAAATCGGCTTTGGAAAAAAGACTTGCGAGAAGGGCAATCAGCAGCTTTTATTACGCCCCTTACTGCTCTTGATCACAATGAATCAAAAGTCCGATTTTATGAAGTTTGCCATTTTATTTTGCTTGGCATGCTTTGCAATGACTTATGTTTTCGGTCAAAACCCCGCAGACATGCCCCTTCGACAGGTCATTTCGGAGGCCCAAACCATGATAGGCAAAGGAGATTTTGCCGGAGCTTCACCCTTTTTGGACGAATTGGAGGTTCGCTTTGAGGATGAAAAAGACCCGGCTGTGGAAAAGATACTTCAGCAATTTGGTTTTGTTCGGGGAATTGGTTATCTGCAAAGCTTCGGCAAGACTGGAAACCAGGATTTTCTCGGTAAGGCCGCCAGCGCCTTTGGTTTTTTCGCGGAAAAATTTCCCAACGACCCCAAAGCCGTCATGGCCATGCAGAGGAGAACGGATTGCCTTCGGGCACTTCATGAGTGGAAAGAAGCGGCCCGGGTCATTGAGACTTTGCTTGACCCAAGCAAACCCTACAAGAAGCAAATTCTCAAAAGAAGCGAACTCTTGAATTTATATTTTGGTCGTGCTCAGTGTTATCACATTGTACAGGATTGGGTCAAGGGGGAGCCCTCTTTCAGGGATTTGTTGAAATTCGCCGACTTGGCCAAGGATGAAGACCGTTCCGCTTATGCGGTTTCCTGCCTGACGGAGATGTTCGTCGTGACCAAACGCATTGACGAAGTCTTCCCTCTCCTTCCTCGCCTCTCCGGGGACACCCCCGCTCGCTATGACTTGAGACTCAACGTCAACCTCATGCAGGGTGCATCTCAACTTAAAGATGCCGGTAGGCACGTGGAGGCATCCTTGTTCTACGCCTTAACCATGACGACGGAGGAGATTGCCGCTTTTTACACTGACCGCGAGAAACGATTGCAAACCGAGGTTTCTCAGATCGAACAATTCTTGGCCCTCAAAGCCTCGGTTCTTCCGAAAAGACGACTGAGCATCCTCAAAGACAAATCAAATGCTCTTTCCATGAAACTGACCAACGCCAAAGGTCAACTGGCCTTGGTTAAGAAAACTCCCTCCTTCACCACCACCCTTCGTTGGAGGAAGGCAGAGAACTTTCAGGAAACCAAAAGGGACTGGGAATCTTTTTGGGCTTTCTATTGGCTCTATCAGGACTTTCCCAAGCACAAGAGCGTCGAAAATTTCATATATGCTGCTTTTGCTTCCGCAAACACGGTCAAACACCGCGAAAAATCAATCGAACTCGGGGAAGAGTACTTGAAGAACGAGTCGTGGATGAAGTTCCGTCCCGACGTTACTTTCATAATGGCGAACGCCTACAGATTGGAGGCTGAAAACCAACTCAAGATAGCCGTTGCATTGCAAAATGCAGTATCCACATCCGAAAGGAACCGTGCGGACACCGCAAAGCAAAAGTCGAACGATTACTACGACAGGTTCTTCGATCTTTGCGACAAATATCTTGCCTTGGCTCACAAGTCCGGAGCTAAAGACGAAGACAAGAAATACGCCAAGGATTTCGTAAATATGATGGGGTCTGTTTATTTTAAACTCAAGAGATACGGAGATTTGCTCGAAAAGTTTGCCGGTTATGAAAATGGCGTGATGAATAAATCCAAGGGCTACGTCAACCTTCCGAATTTCAGGGATAGCCCTGCCATGCCAAGCGCTCATTACATGAGTGGTCTCGCCTTGCTCGCTACGGGTAAGTTCAAGGAGGCACAACCCTTACTGGCTCCCGTAGTCGGGGTATCGGTCCAAGGTTTGCCCCTCGAAGATCCGAACCTCGTACAGGAAGTTGACTCCGATCCGGATGACAATCAGCCTGCCCAAGATGCCAATGAAACGGAATAACTCGGTTCTTTTCAATTGGTTGGTGTTGGCTCTTTCCTGCCTTTTCTTTTGGGCATGCGGTGGAGACGAGACTCCTTTGCCCGAGGATAAGGCTGATGCATCCCCCGCAGAACAAAAGCCCGCAGAAGAAGAGCCCGAAGAAGAACTTCCTGAACCCGAACCAGTTGTAATCCCCGACCCTAATGGAATTTATCTTCCGACTGGAGAAAAGTATCCGAAAGGACGAGAAACCAATGTTTACACCAATGGAGAAGGCTTTTTCATGTGGTTCAACGGGTCAATTTGGAAGATTACCGACAAAGTCGGCGGGGGTAGAACGGTAAGCACCGGAGAAGAAAACATTAACGACAAATGGTCCAAAAATGGCCAAGCCAGTCATTACCCGGACAAGTCGAGTGAGAAGGACGCTCTTTTTCGATTGGCCGTCGCTTTTCAAGGTGCTCAGGACGACAACCCGAATGCCATACGATTGTTCGAGCAATTTGTTCGGGATTACCCGGACGACAAGGAGATACCGGCGGCCTACCTAAGTTTGGGAGATCTCGCCATCAGTGAGGTCAAGCAAGACGAGCAACCCACCTACAAGCAAATTTCCAAAGCTCGCGAGAGCTACAAACTTGTTCGGGAAAAGACCGAAGACATGCGGCTCCTCACCGACGCAACCTTTAACGAGGGTGGGTTATTGGAAAGGATCGCCAATAATCCCGAGGGCTTGGTGGATCATTACCTGAGCTTCGACAAAAATGAGGACGAGGTTCTGCAATCTTCCGAATTCACCGCTGCCAAGATTCAGACTGACAAACCTTTTTCCGATTTCGATTTGAACCAGG
>JAURNO010000169.1 GCA_030830145.1 Verrucomicrobiota bacterium | reverse complement strand
CGGCTGCTTGGGCTTTAAGAGCTTTGATAGCCTCGGAGTTCTTGGCCTTTCCATCGGGATCCTGATGCGTCACCTCGGGAGTAAAGTCGATGGCATCGGTACGAAAGCTATGCAAAGGCTGCCAGGGAATCCCGTCCACCTTGAGGTTGCCCATAGGGGCCCGGGCCCAGGCGTATCGGACGGATACCGGTTCCTTGACCATTGGCGAGGAAACCAGGATCTGTTTGTTTCGCTCCTTCTTGTCTCTGACCTGAACAGGTACCGCATGGGCGAGGTAGTAAACACCCGACTTGTCGGCAATGGAAAACCCTTCGAGTTCGGAACCGAAGTCATCGGGCAGGACGGGCTTGTCGAAGGTAAGCAGAATCTTTCCGTCCTCGGATTCTGCGGAGAGAAGCTTGGCCGTGTCCCACACGACGTCCTCCATCTCGTAAACCGCATTCAAGGCCCAGCGGGCGGTACGGATTCCCAGTTCCTTCTTTTTCTTGGTATGCAACTGGGGAATCTTCTGATCGTAGGAAGGAATGAAGGCCGTGTTTGCAACCTCCTTGACGTCCGCGAGTCCCAAGCGTTGCGATTCGCGAATATAAGCCGCAGAAGAAAAACCCTGTTCTTCGAAATTAAGACGCGTCTGAGCCTTGCCTCCCGCACACAGACCAAGGATGGCCACGGGCAATTGCGGGTCATTGAAATCCTCTCTCCAGCCATCCACCATCAGTTTCATTAGCACTCGATAGAACCTGGGCTTGCAACTGGTGTTCATCATGGCGTTGTTGAATCCTTGGTGGAAGGCCACCCCTTTGATATTCAGACCCTTGAACACCCCGAACATGCCGTTGTAACAGGATGCGGCGTCACTGGGGCTGCGCCCGGGCACATTCCACGAGCGCAAAGTCTCACGGGTCGGCTTGGGGGGCAGCTTGTCCTCGGCGACGCCCTTCTTGCGTTGATCGGCTACGGATTTCTCCCATTTCTCGAGCGGCTTCTTCAGCGCCTCATCCCAGTCGAAATCAGCATAACGCTTGTCAACCCAAGCCAAATATTCGGCCGCCATCGGATGATCCTTGAACTTGTGCCGGGGCACCAGGCTCTCGAGGGAAGCACCGCCGCGCGAATTGTCGATGATGCCGATGGGTATTTGCAAGGCGCGCTGAAGCCGAGAACCGAAGACATATCCGATCGCCCCCATATCCAGAGCGACCTCGGGCGTGACCACTTTCCAATTCTTGTCCGGATCGTTCCCATTGAGATCCTTCTCCTCCAGATCGGTTTCGACATGCTCGGATTCCGCATAGGAGTTGATCCGTAGGTGGCGCATCAAAGGCAAGTGAGCCTGGGCAGACTCAAAGGCGTTTTGGTAAACGGCTTTTAGCGCGAAGGCCATGTTGCTTTGGCCATTCATCACCCAAAGGTCACCGATCAGAATATTTTCCATGCGGATGATGTCCTCGCCCGTCTTCACGACCAGTTGCTGTCCCTCGGAATTTGCGGACTGGGCATCGAAGGTGACCTGCCACCTCCCCTTCCCTCCCGCTACCTTGGCTTTGGCGGATCGTTTCCCGAACGAGACCTCGACCTCGGAACCAACCGGGGCCCATCCCCAGATCGTGATGGGCTTGTCGCGCTGCAAGACCATGTTGCTCCGGAAAATGCCATGCGTCTTTAACGCGTCGGCCCCAAAGAGCCCGTGCCCGAGCATCAACGCGAAAAGCAAGAATCCGTAAAGAAAACAGTTAGGTTTTTTCATTATGCGAT
The DNA here is from genome assembly GCA_030830145.1 of Verrucomicrobiota bacterium. Taxonomy (GTDB): domain Bacteria; phylum Verrucomicrobiota; class Verrucomicrobiia; order Opitutales; family Seribacteraceae; genus Seribacter. Next base: position 843 of record JAURNO010000169.1, on the reverse strand, counting down.
ACGGTAATTGATCAATTGGGTTTCTCAGAAAACAGTTACGATCGAAAGGGATTGGTGCGAAGTACGATGATGCCTAGCCCATTAAGTCGGTCATCATTCCGGTGCTATCGGCAAAAGACTTCACCGGCGCGTTTACCCCATGGAGCATCGAAACGAAGAGGTTGGCCAACGGCACCTTTTTCTCTCCCTCGAACGAGTGTAGGTTCCCGTGCTTGAATCCAAGGGCTTTTCCGCCCGCCACTTGGATGGGATAGTTCTTCGTACTGTGGGATGCGTGTGGATGAGCCGAGCCCCAGACAACCACCGTCTGGTCCAGCATGTTACTGTCCCCTTCCGGAGTGTTTCGCAAGCGCTCCAAGAAGTAGGCATGCTGCTTGGCCCGCCAATTGTCCCACTGCCCTGATTCGGTCGGTCGCTTGTGGGCGATGTCATGGGTAGCGCCCTTGTACCCGAGAACGTAGTTGGCGTAGTTCCACAATTCGCTGCCACTGGAGTGTTCGCTTTCCAGCATGAGAGTGGCGAAACGGGTGGAATCGGTCTGGAAGGCAAGGTAGAGCAAATCATACATGCATCGGGTGTATTCCTCGGGGTCTTTATGTGAAACCTCCAGGTTCAATCCCTTGGTATCGACGTTCGGCAAGGGTTGGTGTGTCCACTGACTGGTCCGTTCGACCCGCTTTTCCAAAGCGCGTATGGATTCGAGATACTCGTCCACCTTTCCTTGATCCTCTTTCCCAAGTCTGCGATGGAGCCTCTTGGAGTCGTCAAGCATCAGATCGAGCACGCTGGCCTCGCGTTTGAGATCCACTCGAACTTGATCGACTCCTCTACCCGCATAAGGCT
>JAURNO010000168.1 GCA_030830145.1 Verrucomicrobiota bacterium | reverse complement strand
ATTCGTTTCGCAGATGCTTTTAGGTTTATCCAACGAGTTCGGGAATTGGTTTCCAGCCATCGACCAAGAAGTGAGGACGTCCCGAAAGGTCGGACAAGGTGACGGCATTCGGTTCGATTCCCAAATGATGATAAAGGGTCGAATGAACTTCACCGAAATGCACGGGGCGTTCGACCGCTTCGGCGGCCTTGGCATCCGTAGCTCCAATCATCTGGCCATGATTCATGCCACCGCCCGCCACGAATGCACATCCGACTCGGGGCCAATGGTCCCGTCCACCGTTTTTGTTGATGACCGGAGTGCGCCCGAATTCTCCCCAGGCAATCACCGCCACGTCATCGGAGAGCCCCCGGTCGTGCAGGTCCTCGATCAAGGCGCTCAGCCCCTGATCGAAAATCGCTGCGTGGCCTTGGACGCCGGATGTATTGTTGGAGTGAAAGTCCCAACGACCGAAGTTAAGAGTAACCATGCGAACTCCGGCCTCGACCAATCGGCGGGCCAAAAGAAAATGCTCGTTGTTACGGGGTGCTCCGTCACCCACGTTTTTCGGATCCCCCTTGCCGTATCTTTCCCGAATACGTGGATCCTCCCTTTCCAAGTCCAGAGCCTGTGCCAGCTTGGAGGAACTAAGTACGCCAAATGCTTCCTGAGTAAAGGAGTCCATCTGATCCAAGTCGTTACCGGTTCCGAGTGACCTGCGGAAGGAATCAAACCCAGCCAGGAGGGACTGTCTGCGATCGATTCGAACAGGGTCACAGATCGGCTTCATGTCTGCGGAGGAAGGACCGGTGGGACGGAAAGGCCCGTGAGCAGCACCTAAAAAACCAGCTTCGCCAGGCGATCCGTAAGGGGGGTGACCCGCCTTGGGGGCCAGTCCTACGAAAGGAGGAAGCCCCTTGACCCGTGACCCCGCCAACTTGGACAGGGAAGAACCCATGCTGGGCCAATTTCCGGGCGGCTTTGGATAAGGCCTGTCGAAAAAGGCGGATCCTGGCCGACCCGTATAACACATGAAGGAATCGTGACTCCCGCTAGGTGCTCCGACCAAGCTTCTAACCCCCGTCCATTTGTCCATCACCTTGGCCATCATGGGGAGCGACTCATTAAGGTGAATACCAGTTACATTGGTAGGGATGGGACCAAATTCGCTTCGAACCTCCTGCGGAGCTTGTGGTTTGGGATCGATCAAGTCCTGATGGGGCGGAGCCCCAGCCATGTAGACCATGATGATCGATTTGTTGGAGGAGCCTATTTTTTGAGATTTCTCGGCCCGCAGGACTTCCGGCAGGGCCAAGCCACCCGCTCCGATCGAACCAATACGAAGTAAGTCCCTGCGCGTAAGCTCGGAACTCATCATTTTTTCACCGTACTTTTTCCCGAATAAATCGAGCATGAATCAACTTTGTAATCAGTTCTTCGGCTTTGCAACCGAAAGAATACCCCTTTTTGCGTAAAATAAATGTGCGAAGCGCCAAATTCTCGTCCTTATATTCATTGCGCAGATCGCTCGAGTATCGAGACGAAAGGATCGCAATCCTATCGGAATTAATTTATTCTATTATCATTTTCCACTCGCATAAGAATATTTAGGATAGCAAGATGAAATCGTGATGAGAAAGCACCCTTTCGGAATATGCTGAGGATCAACACGTCATCTTCTGGTAACCGCGATTGCAGTGGAGTTTCGCGAATGGATTTCATACGAGTCGGGGCATTGGGACTAGCCGGTTTAAGTTTGCCTGATTTGCTCGCAACCCAAGCAAAGGCCGCCCAATCAAAGGTAGATTTCGTTCGGGACAAGGCCGTGGTTTTGCTCTACCTGTCGGGCGGAGCAAGCCACATCGAGACCTTCAACCCCAATATGGACGCTCCCTCCCCCTTCAACAGCGTCACGGGCGAAGTGAAGACCACCCTGCCCGGGGTGACTTTCGGGGGAACCTTCCCAAACCTTGCCAAATGGGCCCACAAGATGGCCATCGTGCGTTCGTTCACTCATCCCGTCGCAGGTCATGAACAAGCCCATGTCCATGTTCTTACTGGAGGAACCGACCCCAAGGGAACGGGAAACGAGGGTCGCAGCATCGGTTCGCTATTTTCCCGACTAAGGGGTGCAAACCACCCCAAGACCGGCTTTCCCTCCTACGGGCTTCTTGGCCACCCCGAAAAGGACGGTCAATACCGCAAGGAATTCGGAAGAATCGTCAAAGGATCTCGGCCAGGTGACCTTGGAAGCGTCTACGCCCCCTTCATTCGCAAGGACGACGATCCCAGTGGCCAAACCAAGGACAGCCGTTCATCCGGCGTAAACTCGGTAGCTGCAGACATGGAACTCAATCTGTCCCGCAGAAGGTTGGAAGACCGTAGAGGGCTCTTGAGCTCGATCGATGGATTCAGACGCAAACTCGCTAACGACGAGGGGCTCATGGCGGCCGACCAATATGAACAACAGGCTCTTGACCTGATCCTCGGATCGGGTGCGGACGCCTTCGATCTTTCCTTGGAGGATCCTCGAATTCTCGATGCTTACGATACTTCGGCCATGAAGATCGGGCACAAAATCTTCCGCGAATCCACACTCGGACACCAGATGCTCATGGCCCGTCGCATGGTGGAAACCGGGGCCGGTTTCGTAACCGTTCACAGCGCAGGCTGGGACATGCATGCCGACAACAACAACCCCGGTATGGTCAAGGGCATGAACATGCTCGGCTGGACCGTTGACAAAGCGGTTTCCGCATTTCTAGCTGACTTGGAATCCCGCGGACTTTCGGAAAAGGTCCTTCTAGTTGTAACGGGGGATTTCGGAAGGACCCCGACCATTAACAAAAAGGGCGGTCGGGACCACTGGGCCAAACTCGGAACGCTCGCCTTTGCCGGAGGCGGATTACCTATGGGACAGGTCATCGGTCGGGCCGACCGTCGAAACGGCGAACCGTCCGATAACCCGGTCAGTCCAAACATGATGATGGGCACCATCTTGCGCAGCCTTTTCGATTTTGGTCAATTACGCATTGCCCAAGGGATCCCGCAGGAGATTATCAGGTATGTAGAGGACGCCCACCCAATCCCCTCTCTAGCCAGCTAGCCACACACTCTTCCTTCTTACTACCATAAACTTACATCAACCACCCTAGGTGGCTTAGAACGAAACCTGATCAAGCTCCTCAGGGACTGACGAAACCCTCTCCGTAGGGGCTGTCCTGCAAAGCTTGACGAAAGACCTGATAGTCAGTTTGGAGGGCTTCCTGCAAGGCCGGATAATACAATTCGGAATGATAGAAGCATATCGCGACGTCCGCATCCACAAGCTCGACGTCTTCTTCTCTAACCGTGGGCATTCGCAACAGGCGGCCCCTGGTAAAGTTCTTTAACTTGAGAATGTAATCGGCCGCATTCAGGGAAATTATTTTTTTCATCAGTACGGCGTTCTTGAGTCGCTCGAGATCTCCGAGGTGCCTAAGAAAGATTACCTGTTTCTGACCAGTCCAACCGCTTCGCTTGTTCGAAGCCATAAGCAACTGTCTCCAAGTTTTCTCGTCCGGACATGGAACCACCTTCACTTCAGGAACGGGCTCACCGAGGAGTTCTTCGGCTCCCATAGCATTGCGGGT
>JAURNO010000167.1 GCA_030830145.1 Verrucomicrobiota bacterium | reverse complement strand
TTAGAGTCGAGTAATTCGGCCTTTTGCATCTTCCCGTTCACTTCCATGGAGAACTTGTCGATTCTTGCACCCTTGGGCACGGGAAAGATAAAGGTACCTTCCATCCTGTGGTCGGACGGGTTGTAGAAAACTTGCCGGAGTTTGGTGACTGCGACCTGGTCCTTGATTTTCACCTCGACATTCTGCGTCCTCAGTTCCAAGGGAAGGAACTGCCGGATTGGCCGGTGAGGCGGAATGGGGCGGGGAGGAAAGTGGGGAGGTCGAGGGGGATGAATGGGGTGGATCGGATGGGCCTTGTCCACGATGATCAGACCGTTTCCCAAAGCACTTTCTCCCAGGCTTAGGCACAATAGGATTGCGGGCAGGAAGAAGGCCCGGCGGAATTGTTTATGAGAGGCTTTAAAAAGTTCCATACTTGCTTAGACGCAAAGAATAGAACTTTATTAGAATTTTAATAGCGGGCGGATGCCCGGACTTCACTTAATTTCCAAAAGCTCGCACTCGAAAATGAGAGTGTCGCCCGGCTTGATCTTGCCGCCGGGTCGGGGGTTGTCCCCGTAGCCCAACTCGCTTGGGATATAAATCCGGACCTTCCCTCCCACTTGGCATTTCGTCAATCCGCCCGAAAAGCCCTTGATCACGCCGTTCATCGGGAAACTGGTGGGTTGTCCGCGGTCGACCGAACTATCAAACACCGTTCCGTCAATCAGGGTGCCATGGTAATGAAGGCGTACCGTGTCGCTCATCGTCGGGCTTGGGCCCGTACCTTTCTTCAGAATCACATAGTAAAAGCCGGAAGGGTCTTTCAGCACTCCCGCTTGTTTGCTGATCTTGTCGAGGAACTCCTTGCCCTTGGCCTTGTTGCCGGCCGCTAGTTTCGAACCTTCGGCCCGCTCCGCTTCGCGCGCCAGTTGCATCTTTTGCATCATGACTGCCTGAATCTTGGATTGAAGGGAATCGGGGGGCATGGCCTTGGTCTTGATCCCTTTCTTCATCCCGGAGAGGATCAAGTCGATTTGGGCATCGGTGAATTGCATTCTGCCCAAGCCCGTGCCATCGGCCAAAACCATGCCTATTGCCTCGTAGACCTCGGCATCGGGAATGGGTTGTCCAACCAACTCTATGCTCGTGGTACCGGTCTGCGCGAAACTCGAGGAGATCGGGCATAAGATCAGCGTGGATAGGAGGCCGGTAAGCAAGGCTTTGGCGGAAAGAGGAGACTTGAGGGTAATCATGCCCAAACGCTCCCATGTTTTGATGGATAGTCAACGAAAATGGGCCTCCTTGCATGAAGCTTTCGTTACTGGCCAAGGGAGAGGTTGTTCCCTGTGCGACGAGCGGTTTCTGAAGCTCCATCATTAAAAACGAGGTAGAATGCAATTCAAGTATGGACAAGTAATGCGATTAGAGGAAGGATCGGCCCTTTTCACTGTAACCAACCATTTACTATCCATGAACAAATACCTGGCCTCATTTCTCCCTGTCCTTTCATTCATGCTTAGCTTTTGTGCCGCCTCAGCCAACCCTTTGGTCTACGAGGGGAAATCCGGGCCCGGCAAGGGCAAGCACGTCGTCTTCCTCGCCAGCGACCACGAATACCGGGGAGAAGAGACTTGTCCGGCTCTTGCCCGAATCCTGGCCAAGCGTTATGGCTTTAAGTGCACGGTGCTCTTCGGTTTGGATGATGATGGGCACATCAAACCCGGTTCTTCGAAAATTCCAGGAACGGAAGTGATCAAGGATGCGGACATGCTGTTTTTCTTCATCCGCTTTCTCGCTCCGGACGACAAAACCATGCAACCGATTATCGATTATCTGGACAAAGGGGGACCGGTTGCCGGTTTGCGCACCACGACCCACGGGTTCAACGGACTCAAGGGAAAGAACAGTAAGTATAATTACAATTCCCGTGACAAGGACTATGATTGGGGATTTGGCCGTCAGGTAATCGGAGAAACCTGGAGGCCAAAAGAGGGGGCAGGCCATTACGGCAAAAATCATAAGTATAGTACACGTATGTTTGTTGTTCCCGAGCAGAAGAACCATCCCGTTATGCGTGGCGTCAAGGACATGCATGCCATGTGCGGAGCTTACAGTGCCGTGCCGATCGAGGGGTCCGTCATTCTAGGTAAGAATCAGGTCCTCGATTCAATGAAGCCCGATGGAAATCCCTTGCCCGGCAAGCCACCCAGCCCCTGCATTTGGGTGCGTGAATACGATTCCAAGTCTGGAAAAAAAGGACGGGTGTTCGCCAGCACCCAAGGTGCGTCTCAGGATATCGTCAGCGAAGGATACCGTCGTTGCATCCTCAATGGGGTCTTCTGGTCCATGGGCATGGAAGACGATATCAAGCCAGATATGAATGTCGATTTCGTTGGCCCTTACCAACCCACCAAATTCAGTTTCGGAGGCGGTCGCAAGAAGGTGAAACCCTCCGACTTGGCGGGCTTCGCCAGCCCTTTGCTCCCCGAGAAGAAGTAACGGATTATTTTTTGGTTACCCATACGGGGGAGGACCAGGCCATGTTCCCGTCCCGTTGGGTTTCATGGAATTCCGCTTGAAGAAAACCTGTTGCGATGAACTTTGTTTTTTTCCTTTTTTTTGGGATTGAAAACAAGCAATTTTGATTCTATTCTAGGATGCGAAAACACTGCCCGTTCCTTGCCGCGTTTCTTCTTTCATGTCTACCTTTGAGCAGTTTTGCCGAGGAGGCCTATCAGGTTACGTCCAAAGCATGGAACGCGCTTGGTCGCAAAGATTGGAACGCGGCTATTTCTCATGCGGACCGGGCCCTCAGAACTTGGGGTGCTCAGGCAAAGCAAACCAATGCCAAGTTGAATGGATATGCCCCGGCCAAGGATGCCAAGAAGTATTCCAACCTCAACGAGGTTGGAACCTGCCTCATGCTCAAGGGGGATGCCTTACGACAAAAGGGTGACGTAAAGGGTGCGATCGCAGCCTATGAACTGCTTTTGCGCGACTACCGGTATGCTCAGGTTTGGGACCCCAAGGGCTGGTTCTGGAAGCCCGCCGAATCGGCCGGTAAGAATCTGGCCAAACTCAAAACGGCAACCGCCCCATACCAGCTTAAAGTGGCCAAGAAGCATTTTACGGACGAGCAGCTCAAGTTTCCGGGCAAGAAAGGGATTTGTCTGACCATCCGCAAAGCCGGGGAAAAAGGATCGGCCGAAGGAAATTTACCCCGCCTGAAGAAGGTCAACCCTTATTGGAGTTATTCCTGGGGATGGGACCAGGTTCCGAATCAGCCGGCCAACGTCGAATTCGTTCCCATGGCTTGGGGCGCATGGTCGGTCGATGGTTTGGGCAAAGGACTCCAAAAAAGCGTCGTTCCCCATATCAAGTCCGGAAAGGTCAAGCGTTTCTTCGGGTTCAACGAACCCGACAAGAAGGAGCAAGCAAACATGTCCTACCAGAATGCCCTTAAATATTGGCCGCAACTGGAAGCTCTGGGCGTCCCCTTGTGCAGTCCCGCTTGCGCCAACCCCGAAGGAATCAACGACAACACCGTGCAAGGAGTGCGCGGCACCTGGATGAAGGACTTTATGCTGGAGGCCGACCGCAGGGGCTACCGGGTCGACTACACGGGGGTTCACTGGTACGGGGGGACTCACGTCCAGCACTTCAAGGACAAGATG
>JAURNO010000166.1 GCA_030830145.1 Verrucomicrobiota bacterium | reverse complement strand
TGAAATCGCATCCGTCCTTACTTACACGCGCAACGCCTTCGGAAACAAGGCAAGTGCGATTCAGCAAAGCGACGTGGCAAGAGTACGCAAGGAAGTAAAGAACTTCATCGGACTATACAAACCCGAGGATTTACTCAAGAAACATCCGATTAAATAAAAGTTTTCCCAAAGAACGTAACCTTTGGATGTGGTAGGTGTAGAAAAAGAAAGGACAACCTTCACACAACCAACCCAAGCTACTTCTTCGATGAATAAATTCCTCTGCCTTTTCGCTTCTTTATTTTCTTCTGCAATCCACTGCTTTTGCGCTCCGGGCCCCAACCCGAACCATATTCCCAAAGATGCCAATTGGGTTGCCCACCTAGACTTCCAATCGATCCTCAACTCGGAGATTGGGTCCGCCCTTATGGCTGAGGCTCAAAAAGACCCTGGATTCACCCAAAAGCTCAATGGCATAAAGGCAGTATTTGGCCTCGACCTCGAGAAACTAGGCACCGCAACCGCATACGGCACGGGAAAAAAGGACGAAGGAGTCGTTATTGCCAAAGGTGGAATCAATTCCGTGCAGATTGAAGGATTTGCCAGCTTGAATGAAAATGTCACCATTCAGAAAAAAGGGAAAAAGTCTTTGTATTCTTTCACAAAAGGAGCCTTTTGTTCCCTTGGCCCGGATTCTATTATAGCCTCCACGAATAAAAAACTACTCGTTTCGGGGCTCGACGCAATAACAGGTAAAAATCCGGGTCGGAAAAACAATCAAATGATTACCCATCTTTGCACTAAAATGGAAAACCCGATGGCACTCATGACGGTTCGACTACCTGAAGTTCTTGGCATCATGCGCGAAGGGAAACCCATTTCCGCACCCGAAGCGGCTATCATGAAAAAGGCCGACTTGATGGGATTCGCTCTCAGCGAGAAAGGTTCCACAATGCGTATGGTCATGGCCGTGCAAGCTGAAAACGAGGAAACAGCCGAGCACCTCGAGAACGTACTGCGGGGAGGTTCGAGCCTTCTTGCCTTGGGTGCCGACATGGATATCGATCCCAATCTCAATGAAATCCTTCCTCTTGTTAAAACTGCCGTTTCCCGTGAAAAACATATTGTAGGACTTGAACTTACGATGGATTCGGCCTTCCTCATTGAAAAGATGATGGCTGAGATACAGAAGAAAAAAGGTTCGGAATAAGAAGCAAAGCCGAACCAAAAAACACAACCGTTGATCTCAGCGACAATCAACAAGGCTTCTATCACGAAGAATTCCTGCGAATCGGACGAAGAACTAGCTTCCCTCGCCCGTTCTGGACAAATTCGAGCCTTCGATGAACTCGTTCGTAGGCATTGGGCCGGCATTCGCCGTTTTCTTTTAGGCTACCTTTCCCATTCGGCTTCCGATGATATTGCCCAGGAAACGTTCCTTCGAGCTTACCGAAAGATCGAGCAGTATGACGGTACCCGACCTTTCCTGCCTTGGCTCTTCACGATAGCCCGACGTCTCGCTCTCAATGAAATTCGCCGGAAGAATCGAAAAAATGAAGTGTTTCTCCCGGACCACTCGCCTGACAAAGTTTCAGAAACCGAACCCTTGTCTTTTGGTCCGTTATGGAAGCTTGCCAAGGACCAATTGTCGGCCAATGCCTACGCAGCACTCCGCCTGCATTATGCAGAAGATCTATCCGTCGAGGATGTTGCCCGGGTCTTGGGTAAGGGAAAAATCGCAACCAAGGTAATGCTTCACCGGGCTCGTAAAAAACTGGCGTCATGCTCAGAACAATTGAAAGAGAATTATGAAAACCCTGCGTAAAATTTTAGGAATCGCTCCTCTTGGCGATCAGGAAAAGAAGGTCTTGCAAAGATTGCGGGATGAAGCCCTTCAGGAAAAGGCAAACGACGAATTTACTGAAAGCGATAAGACAGCAATCAGCGATACTTTGAACGCGCTCCGCGAAAAAGGAGTCGAAAAACACCCAAGCATGCCAACTTGGTACCTTTCACCAAACTGGGCAATCGGCTTAACTTGCCTTGCCTGTGGTTTTCTCATTTATTTTACAAGCAGTCCAAACCCGCCCTCTTCTCCTAAGGATCAGGAGACTGCCGTCCTTGCCTCCGCTTCTTTGAATCAAAGAATACAAGACCTGAGTTGGACCGAGGATGTTCTGGGCTTTGAGGTGCCTGCAATTGAAGGATCGTTGGCCTTGCCTCCCGTGCACGAATGGATCGAAAAACCGAAATTGGAAAACCTTCACACAATACTCCCGATCAGTTCGTCCTTAGCATTTTACGAAGAAATTTCGAGGCCGACCTTCCCCCGCATTGAAATACCGCAATTCGGCAACTTGCCTCTTGATTACTACCTCGAAGAAAGCAATCGCATCAAAGAAGACCTCCAAAACCGTTTCGATTTCATGGTCGAATCAATCACTTCGATCGATATCGGGATCGAAGGCTGAATGGCACCCTATTTGTAACTTCCTCAAATTTTCGTCTTCCTTTTTTCCCGTTGCAATGTTTTGCATAGGATGACCATGTCGAACACCACTGACTCCGATTCCCCCAAAAGACCCTGGTTGCACTTGGCGATTCCTATTTTGATCGTTGGTTGCTTCGCATTTTTCTTTTTGTTACCAGACAAAATGAAGCAAGGTCAGGAAAACAATTCTCCAAACCAAAAAATAGATGAGGGAAGCAGTTTGAGAGACGGTGAAAACTATTATATTTTCGCTTCGGAAATCGAGCTTTTCTCAACCAACCCGAAAGGAGATCCATGGGATGCCGGCGAAAACGGCCCGGACATCAAATATCGGATTCTATGGAAAGGAAACCAGGTATTCCAAAGTGAGGAGAAAGACGACTCCCTGATCGCCGATTGGTCTGGTCTTTCAATCGAGTTCGATTGGTCGGATTTGGGCGGGAAAACCATTTCCACGGACGAGGCAATCAAAGCTGCCCGTATCAGAAATGAAGAGGAAGGCGTTTTTGAATTGGTTGTCGAAGATGAAGATGCGGTCGATGACGACCTTGCGGGGAGAGTCGAAATCAAGCTTGATGAATTGAAAGTGGGTAAAAACAAAAGAAAGCTTTCGAAAAGTACGACCAACGCTGTCAGGCGAATAAATGTTCAGGTTCTCCCTCAAGGTTCCTCGTTGAAAGATTTAGTCGAACTCATGAGGTAAACGATCCCCGACAGGTGTTACAAGTCCGTCTACTGATTCTGTTCTCTTCGGCTTTATTGGGCACCGGGTTGGTCGCTCCGACAATTTCGATTGAACCCAGAGCAGGTGAATTCACCTGGCTGGTCGTGCTTTGGGATGAAGAAGCCACCGAGACCGTGACTTATTCGATATTCGGAGCAATTCGTGATCTGTACCTGATGAACAATTTCTTTCTCGCTCTTGTTCTTGGTCTCTTTTCCTTGGCGTTCCCTGTGTTCAAACTTTCGCTTTACTGGTTGGCTACGGTTCATCCGCCTAATTCCAGTTCTCTCGGATCCCTTCTCAAATGGACTGGCAGGTTAAGCAAATTTTCCATGGTCGAGGTACTTTTTCTGGCACTCATGATACTGACAGTGAAAGCCCTCCCCGGAGGGTCCGAAGCCACTATAGAATGGGGAGCCTACCTTTTCGTCGCCTCCGCATTGGGCTCAATGGTCGTTCCAATGCTACTTGAAAAACCAATTGAAAAAGGGGCCAATTGACCATTCTAAATAACTTGGTTTTTTATAATGGAAAAATGCATCGAGGATAAGTTATTCTAAGCGGGTGGAAAATATTTGCTTTACTCAAGACCGCCTCAAACCTTATTCCTTTACCTCTGATAATTTAATTTTTCCTCTTACCCATCTTCTCCTCAAGCAACCTGATGATCGACTACTGGCTCAACCTGTCCTCAACCATGCAGACCTTCGTTGGGATTGGAGCCATATCGAGTTTGGTTCTTTCACTTCAGTTGCTTCTATCCCTAATCGGAGGAGACATGGACGGACTCGATGCAGACTTGGATTTGGTGGACGGAGGAGAAGGCGGAGCCTCCGGAATCCTTTCCGTCCGCACAATCGGAGCCTTTTTCACAGGATTTGGTTGGACGGGAGCGTCCATGACGGATTACGGCTATGGCTTGGGAATCACGACCGTGGTTTCCAGCGTAGTGGGCTTGGCTCTTTTGGCTATGGTCTTCTACCTCATGGCTTACCTGCACAGCCTTCGGCAAGAAGGAACTTTGGACTATTCGAATACGATCGGCCAAGTCGGCTCAGTTTATCTTCCCATTCCTTCCAACCGAAAGGGGCTCGGTCAAATCGAAGTGATGGTGCAAGGAAGACTGAGCATCGTGCGTGCCGTCACCGACAACGACAAGAAGATCGGCAACCGCGTAGCCGTTCGAGTGACCGAGCTAGTCGACAAACAGACCATTCTCGTCGAACCCCTTGAAAACGAATCAAAGGCCAAAACCTGAATAAACAAATTTCAAAAATCCATCCATCCTTACCTAAAACCCAAGAAAAGCTATGTTCCCTCTCATTCTGATCACTTCGACAATCGTCATATTACTCGGAACTTTGGCTTTTTGGGTGCAGCGCTACAAACGTTGTCCTTCCGATAAGATTCTAGTCATCTATGGTAAGACAAGAAAAGGCCAGTCCTCCAATTGCGTTCATGGAGGAGCGGCCTTCGTATGGCCCGTGCTTCAGGACTTCCAATGGCTTGACCTGACTCCTATCCCCATTGACATTTCTCTTACCGGAGCCCTCTCCAAACAAAACATTCGAGTTAACACTCCCTCCACCTTCACCGTCGGTGTATCAACCGAGCCAGGAGTCATGGAAAATGCAGCCGAGCGCTTGCTTGGTCTTAACATGCAAGCGATCCGGGAACAGGCCAGTGATATTATCTTCGGTCAAATGCGGGTTGTTATTGCGACCATGGATATTGAGGAGGTTAATTCCAACCGGGATTTATTGATCGAGAAAATCACCAACGGGGTTGAGGTGGAGCTTAAGAAAATCGGTCTTAAGTTGATCAACGTTAACATCAAGGATATTACCGATGAGTCCGGTTATATCGACGCATTGGGTAAAGAAGCGTCCGCTCGAGCCATCAATGAGGCGAAAGTAAGTGTAGCCGAACGTGAACGGGACGGTGACATCGGGTCAGCCGAAGCCGAACGCGAGAGAAGAGTTCAAGTTTCCAGCGCTCAAGCAATCGCGACGGAGGGAGAAAACTTGGCGAAGGTCAAGGTAGCCCAGTCCGATGCTCAAAGACGGGAACAAGAAGCAGAAGCCGAAAGGCTTGCCGTAGCGGCGGAGAAGGTCAAGTCGGCCCAGGCTTTCCAGGAAGCTTATGCCGCTGAAACTCAGGCTGAAAAAGCCCGGGCAAGTCGAGAGCAAGCAAGCCAACATGCGAATATTGTCGTACCTGCGGAAATTGAGAAAATGAAGATCGAAACCTTGGCTGAGGCAGATGCCGAAAAAATTCGCCGACTCAAGAAAGGTGAAGCGGATGGTATTCAGTCCTTGATGGAAGCGGAGGCAAAAGGAACCTTGGCCGCCCTGCAAAGCAAGGCGGAAGGTTTTGACCGGATTGTTCAGGCAGCCGGTGGAGCGGAGTTTGCAAGTACACTCTTGGTGACCGAGCAACTACCTCAATTGGTAGCTGAACAGGTAAAGGCCATCGCGAACCTCAAGATTGATAAGGTCACCGTTTGGGATTCAGGAAAGGGAGAAGGCGGAAAGAACGATACCGCCAATTTTGTATCCGGTCTTGTCGGAGCCCTCCCACCGCTTCATCAAATCACGAAAAACGTCGGAATCGAACTACCTGAATTCCTCGGCAAATTGTCCGACAACCCGGCGGAGGCGGCCAAATTGCTCGAGCAAAGCAAGAAGGCTGAAGAGGCTAAAAAAAAAGAGTAAAGCCTCAAGCTAAGTCAACCCCGGCGAGCAAAAGTTCGTCGGGTCAGACGAGAGAAGATCGAGTCAAGAAGCTTCTTCTGGAAAACCTTTCTGCCATCAAGAGCTTCGATCTCAACAAGGATAACAAAATTGATGAGAGCGAATTAAACCTCGCCTTGAAAACCACTTTGGAATGGTCCTCTTTGGCAAAGAACGACGAAGATGGATGGGTTTATTATTCAAAGAAAGGAACGAGTGACCCCAAAGACTGGAACTCCATAGAAGCGCTAAACCAAAAACACATGGGTCTTTTCATCTCCAGAAAAGGCTCCAAGTATTGGTTGCCGGCCAAAATGGTAGTTTCCGCCATGGAAGGAGCCTGAAGGATTTCAAAGAAATCCTAATAAAAAAAGATTTACTCTCCTTTCTGCCTCTTGCGGAAGTTAAGAGGAGTCATGTTCATCATCTTTTTGAAACTCCTCGTAAAGTGGGCATGATCATGAAACCCGCACTCTTTTGATATCCGAGAGATGGGACGACTCGTGAAGGTCAGTAAGCGAGACGCGGCCTCAACGCGCATTCTTAGCAGGTATTGCCTGGGTGAGGAATTAAACGCCCGACGGAAACGTCTTTCGAACTGACTGACCGACATACCCGCCATTTTTGCCAGCTCGGAAGTACTCATAGGCTCATTGTACTTCTTTTTCAAGTGATCGATCGTCTTTGCAAAGTCATCCGCAGTACCGGCCCGTCCACTCAGGCGATCCACGTGCCTGGAAAACCCCGCAATACCGATAACTTTCCCCTCGGCGTTTCGCAACGGGATCTTGTTCGTTACCACCAAACGATCGGAACCAGCCTGATGCGGTTCCGACTCGATGCGGTTTAAAATCGGTTGCCCGCTCTCCATCACGGCAAAATCGTCAGCCCGATAGGATTCTGCATTACTGGAAGGGAAAAAATCGTGGTCGGTCTTACCCAGTGCATCCACTTCCTGAGCTACACCGCAATATTCGCAAGTCTTTTGGTTCAGAGCGATGAAACGCCCCACCCTGTCTTTGATGTAAAAGGCTATTCCAGGCATTAAATCGAAAAGCTTTATGATCTGACTATCATGAGTAAGACTGTTGAGGAACTCCTCCCTGACGCTTGCATCTGCCATAGCGTAAAACTACAAGATATACTGTATGAATGGCAAGACTTCTGCGGAACTTACTTATAGGTAAACAACAATTAAACACTTTCCTGAATCACGGTGGTCAAAAAAGTATCACTTTTGTTCAAAATCATAGTAGAAGACAAATTCTGCTTGTGCTATGGTGTTTATTTTTAATCCAACGATTCAGGGAGCAACAAACATATCGCTACACAAGTACTCAAATATGAGTGAGAAAAAAATAAGATTTTGGAAGCATATACATCATTCGCATTTTCTGAAAGTAATTGTAGCTAGCTTGCTCATCTTCAATCCGCTGCAAACGAGTGGTGCTGAAAAAATCTCCTTTAATCGAGATATACGATCTATTTTGTCAGCCAATTGCTTTTCCTGC